>JAHEEB010000531.1:0-1724 GCA_024640925.1 Bacteroidota bacterium
CGCCTGAGTGAAGTTCTCTTTTTGATATTATTAACAGTATTCAACAACCTGTCTTTAATATCATTTGATTTTACCAGGTAATCATAAGCTCCAGCCTTTAATAACTCTACAACAACTTCAATATCATGCTGCTCTGAAATAAGTATGACTTCTATTTCTTCGTCTTCCTGTTTGACTTTTTGGAGAACTTCAACGCCTGTCATATCGGGCAAACGATAATCAAGAGTTATTACATCGGGATTTTCGTTTAAGCGTGCAATACATTCTTTGCCCGTTAAAAAGCTCTCAACAATATAATCGGGATTAAGACTAAGGTTGTGGACCAGCAGTTTATTATACCACTCGTTATCCTCAACAACAAATATTTTAAATGCTTTCTGGTCCATTTTTTGAAAGCGCCAATTTAGATTATTTTTCTATAATTATCCATGAAAACTTATTACCCGTTTAATTGAAAGAATCTGACAAAACAACGTAAATGCTTCTCTAATAGTATTAAGATATTTCAGCAAAATTATTTTCGAGGTATTTTTTAACTTCACTCATTAAATCGTTTATTTGCGATTCTGCTGAATCTAACATCTCTTTCAGTATATTTTCTTTAAAATTGCTATCCTTGCTATTTCGGGCAAAAGTCTCGATATATTGCAAATTTTCTGATAATAAAATTGCATCGAGGTGTTTACATGGCGATTTAATTTTGTGAACATACTCAGCTACTTTATGCCAATCTTTCGCTTCAATTCCGGATTTTAACTCTATCATGTCCTGATTGGTTGTTTTAATAAACATTTGAAGCATTTCCTTTACAAACGATTTATCGTTATCGGCAAGATGATAAAGGTTTTTGAAATTTATTTGATTCGTTTCACTCACATCACCGGTTGGTTCAACAGTATTTGGTAATGTTTTAAACTCCGATAATTCATTACTTATTTGAAGTACCTCACAAATAGTATTAAAGAGCCTTTCTTCGGTATATGGTTTTGGAAGTACTATATTTATTCCCGCCTGGTTACAAATCTCAATTTCTTCTTTTGCAATTGTGGCTGTTAATGCAATGATTGGGGTACAACTTTTAATTTTATCCTTAATAGCCCTAATATTACGTGTTGCCTGAATTCCATCCATCTGAGGCATACGAATATCAACAAGCAGCAAATCGTAATGAGATTTTGAAAACTCATCCAGTAAATCCAATCCGTTGTGGACAATAAAGAAACTTGCATTCCATTTTTTAAAAATCTGCTCAATCAAACGACAATTGAATTCATCATCATCTGCTATAAGTACTTTAATGTTTTGTAAAAGAGATATATTAATTACCTGGTTATCCAGTTTATCCTGAATTTGTTCTTTTGTTCCAATAATATATGGAATTGAAAATCTAAATACAGTACCTGAAGGTTGGTTTGGTTTAACTCGTATTGTTCCATTCTGCAGATTAATAAGATTACGCACAATAGCGAGCCCCAAACCTGTACCACCGTATGTTCGGGTAGTATCAGTTTCAGCCTGAACAAATTCCTCGAATACCAGATGAAGTTTCTCGGGAGGAATTCCTATTCCAGTATCTGAAATACTAATTTCCAGGTTTATTTTATTCTTTTTATATTTCAGAATCTCAATACTGGCATCTAAATTTATTTCACCTTCGGAAGTAAACTTAACTGCATTGCTTAAAAGGTTGAGAAGAATTTGCTTTAATCGTAAAGGATCGCCCA
>JAHEEB010000531.1:1769-4313 GCA_024640925.1 Bacteroidota bacterium
GTATAGTATAAAAGCCTCCTTAATTACTTCTTGTGGATTAAAAGGAATCTGTTCAAATGTTATTTTACCTGCTTCTAACTTCGAAAAATCAAGGATATCGTTAATTATACTTTTTAAGTGATCAGTAGATTTCTTTATAATAGAGATTTGTTCCCTTTGACTTTTGTCGAGCCTGCTTTTGCTTATTTGATCAGTAAATCCGGCAATTGCATTGATGGGAGTGCGGATCTCATGGCTCATATTTGCCATAAACTGTTCCCTGGTGCGCGATAGTTTTAATGCTTCGTCTTTCGCTTTTAAAAGTGCAAGCTGATATGAATTGGTCTTTTTAATATATCTCTGAATAACAAAAATAACCGATAGTAATAAAACAGATGTTAAAAGAACAAAAACTATCATCCAGTAATTTGTGGTTTTTACCAGTGCATCAGCCTCCTCGGCTTTGTTGGCGATATGAATAAGTTCTTGTTTCTCAATTTGAGAAACAAGTTTATAAAAATGCCTGGAATAATATGCGTTTTTCTTAATTAGAGCTATTTCCTCCCTGGCTTTCATCTTTTGGGCCTCATCTTGCTCCTGCTGCAATTTTAATATTTCATCAACTATCACCATTTTATCAACTCCTGTTTCAAAAGTTGTATCTTTTGCAGAAAAAAGTGGAGTTGTAAATTCTTCGTTTCTGGCAGTGTCAACAACACTTTTTACTTCGGTTTGAGCTCTTCTGCTAAAAAACCGTTTAAAAATGTTGCTCTTACGTTTTATGTTCTTGTCTGCAGTAGCAAACATCTTGTGCGATGCTGAATCTTTTCTGGGTTTTACAGCAGCAGCAATTTTCATTGTAAGAGTATCTGTAGATACTTCTAATTTCTCTTGCAGCTTGCAAAGAGCTTCATTAATCCGGTTGTCATTTCGTAGCGATAGCATTTGGTCCCACACAAGCAGTTTTTCTTCAATTAGCTGGGTAATTGTATCTATTTGGGCCTCACGAATTTTGTTTCCCTGATTATAGCTGTATAATTGGTTTATTTTGGAGTCAACCGTAGAAATTACATCATAATATGGCCTGAGATAATTATTGTTTCCGGTAAGGTTATAGTACTGGACACTCTTCTCACAATCTGACAAATCATTATTTATTTCTTTCAGCACAATTAAGGTAAGATTTGGTTGTGCTTCCTGTTTAATTGTAGACAAGATAAATTTAAGGCTGCGGTATGCCATAAACCCGGCAGCAGCAACAAACAACACTGTAAAAACAATTAATACGGTAACCCGTATTTCCAACCAATATCGTTTCATACCAATATTGAGGTTAAGTTTAAAAATTCCAATCTTTAACCAATCCCCACGGTCTCTTATCTAATGGCTAAAATATAACATATGCCCATTTCTATAAATGGAAAAGCTGAACATAACAATTAAAAACATTTAAATAAGGTTTGGTTATTAGAATGCAAATGTAAAAATTATTTGAAATAAACTGCCAAAAGGGGGATAAAAGACTATTAATCTCTTTACCAATGAGTGGTTTAACATGGTTCTTTTAAGCGGTGAGATTGAAGGTGGTGTTTTGTCTGAGGAATAGATAAAAGGTTCAAAAAAACATTCTATTTTTAGAAAAAAATTTAACCAAGGCAAGGATGGAAAAATTTATCAACTTTCTTGAAGACCACATGATGATTTGTTTCTATAAAAAACATTTTGGCATGGATTGCCCTGGTTGTGGTTTCCAGAGAAGTTTCATACATCTTCTAAGGGGCGATTTGATTCAATCGTTAAAAACATATCCGGCATTGATACCAACCTTGTTTATGTTTTTGTTTCTTGTATTACATATCATTTTCAAATTCGAGAAAGGTCCGAGAATTTTAATGATTTTATTTATTGTCAACATAGTAATAATGATATCAAATTTTGTTTTAAAATTTTTCATCTGAAGAATCGGAACAAACAAAGCCTCCCTCATTCAACAGCAACACTAATCTTAGGTATTCTTTCAGTTACATTTTGCTGACTGTTTTGATTAATTGGCATTGGTTTGGCAATAACCAGCCTGGTAATTTCGAAAGAAGCTGTTAACCTGAATAATAATTCTCCGAATCATTATTCTGGTTATGGAAATGTCATAGCTGGAAGAGTTATGGCTATAATTGGGATGGTTTTGTCTTCAATTTTTCTGATTTTTGTTATCATTAAATATGCTTTAGTTGGCATGTATTTTTTAGCTATTAATAAATTATTCGATTAATACTTTATTGTAAGCCAATAGCATCAGGTAAACGGATCATTCTTTTTTCTTCTGGAAATTTTTTATCAGTAAAAAAATCACTGTTTATTTTATTAGTATTTTAATTTCTTTCTTTTCCAGAATTGTTGTATTTATGTAAGAAATTTATTTAATTAATTATTATGGAACAGAACAATATTGATACCAATCAGGTAACTAACCAAAAACAACAACTTCCTAATGCTACAGGCACTTTAGTTCTGGGAATTCTCTCTATTGTAATGTGCTGGTGTTATGGCGTTGTAGGAATTATACTG
>JAHEEB010000532.1 GCA_024640925.1 Bacteroidota bacterium
CATCAAGAAAGGAAATATCGCCAGAAGGCAGTTCTGGTAGGTTTTTGGGAGCAGAAAGTGAATAAAATTCAAATAGGCGTAAAAATAAATCTTTATCTTCTGCAGCAACCAGAAATTTACCTTCAACTGTGTTAAATTCTACCCAAACAATATCTGAATAATATCCCTTAAATTCAGGATATATCCAGGGTGATTCTCCGGTAAAAGTATTGTTGTAATATGCTTCGTAAACATCGAGGGTTCCACCCTGAAGACGATTTTTCCATACCCTGTATGGTCCGTTTCCAAGCCATTTTACCCCAATAATATTCGATTCGGGATAATTAAAGCTTATACCACTGAAAGCTGCTTCGCCTTGGGTTTTATACTCATATTCGAGGCTGAGCCAACCGCTACCACTCATTGTCCAGCGCATATATTTCAGGTCTCCTTCGTAAGTTGTCTCAACCGTATACCCACTATCAGCTTTAAAATGTTTAAAGCTGCTTAGTTTGGCCTGTCCGCCTACAATAACAGGACCATTTTTGAATGATAATGATTGTCCGTAGCCATTTTTCAATCCTATTATCATTCCATCTTTTTTATTAAAAATTACAGTGATTTTTTTTGCTGTAAGCTCTAAGGAATCTAGATTTTCAGTCACTTCAACATTCTCTTTACCTGCTTTTACAAAAGATGCAATGATTTCCTTATTATTCTTTATTTGCCAGTTCCATTGAATTACTTTTTCTCCATTCGGATTATAAGCTTCGAGCACCAAAGCATCGTTGTTCTTCCAGTTTGATGGGAGTTCGAGTTTTAAAACTCCTTTCTGTACAGGATTTATATCAGGGGCAGAAGCTGTTGCTTCAAAGTTTTTCGTGTGCCCTGTGGCAAAGTTAAGTGGCGATTCGTAATTAACCAGTTGCCATTTAAAGGAACACTTATTCAAGTTTGTAAAATAGAAACGGTTTTCTATTTCAATTGTTCCATCGAAGGTTTCGGGAAGCTCTTTCATAAAAATTTTAATGGGCGAATATATTTCCCGTATAGCATAAAAACTACCTTCTCTCTCGCGGTGTGGACCAACAACCCCATCAGGAGCATTTACACGGTTAACATCAATGTATCCGTTTAAATCGGTTCGAACAATTCCTTCATCGAGTAATGCCCATATAAAACCTCCTCCTGCTAAATCTGACTTCCAGAACAGTTCCCAGTAATCGTTAAGGTTTGCTGCAGCACCACCGTCATCCTGTCCGTGCAGGAATTCTGTAGGCATATAAATATTAGGCCCCTTTAAAAGTTCACTGGTACTATAATAATCTTCGTAATGGTTGCAGTCGATACCATTAAAAGCATTGCCTGGTCTGTGATGCGCATGAATTACCGGACGATTTGAGAGATCATACTGACCATAATCATCATCGAGATCGAAATTATGTCCACCTTCGTTCCCATTGCTCCAAATAATTATTGATGGATGGTTGACATCTCGTAAAACCATTTCGCGAACCAGCTTTTCGCCGGGTTTTGTATCGTATGCTTTTTGCCAGCCTGCCAACTCATCAATTACATACAGACCTATAGAATCGCAGTAATCGAGAAATATTTCGTCTGGAGGATAATGAGAACAACGAATGGCATTCATGTTCATTTCCCTGATAAGCTTTACATCATCCAGGTTAATTTTATCGTTTAAACAACGACCGGTTTCCGGCCAGAATGCATGACGATTTATCCCTTTCATTTTTATTTTTACTCCATTCAGATAGATACCATCTTCCTTTCGTATCTCAATGGTTCGGAAACCAAACCTTTCTGTTTTTGTGTACAACACTTTCTTTTTAGCAATCAGATCAACTTTAACTCTGTAAAGTACAGGCATTTCCTCCGACCATGAAAGTATTGATGGTACCATTGCTTTCAGGTTTAGAAGAGAATCGTTTTTCGAAACCTTTCCAACCATTTCTGCCACCTTGCTTCCTTTTGAATCAACGATGGTAGCTTTAATGGTCTTTTCAGACGAGATATTTTTCACATAAACATTCATACTAAATGAACCATCATGTTTTGCATCAATTGCAACACGTTCGATGTGTTCTTTTGGAAAGGATTCGAGATATACAGGCCGGAAAATCCCGCCAAATACCCAGTAATCGGCAAATCGTTCAGCATTATTAACAGAACGGTCGGCAGACATTTTGCTTACAGTGACTTCAAGCTGATTTTCAACACCATATTTTAGTAAATCAGTTATACTATATTTAAACCGGTAAAACGAACCCTGGTGAGTTTCGCCTGCCAGGTTGTTATTGATCTTGACTTCTGTATCGGTCATGGAACCATCGAATACGATATTTATATCACGGCCTTTCCAGCTATCAGGAACTATAAACTTATATTTATAAATACCTTTTTCATTGGAAAATTTATATCTGTCTCCATAAGTCATGTAATTGCGACCATAGTCATATTCGCCAAAACCTTGTTGTTCCCAGTGCGAAGGTACCTCTATTGTTGTCCAGAATCCACTCTTTCGCCCACCTGTACAGAAAAACTCCCAGGTTTTAGTGTTTTCATTATCTTTTCCGGAAAGATAGATTTTTTCTAAGGTAGGTTCGCTTGCCTGACTTAATGTATAAAATGTCAGAGCAGTGAAAAAAGATAACACTTTTATCGCCCTTTTATTTATTCCTCTCATGGTATTTCTCACTTTTCTCATCGATTTCTTTTGCATTTTCTAAGATAAAAAGCCTTCACGTATTTATTCAATAGATATTTTCTTCAGCGGAACAAGAATAACTGGACCCGAAAGCCCGGATTTAAGGGGTGTCCAGTTAATAGCTGTAAACTTCCCATCGGATCCCTGGTTTTCTTTTATTCTTGCAGCAAAATTCACATTATAAAAATTCTGGTAATCAATACCTTGCTTATCCATGTAAATAATTCTGTTAGCCATAAGATTAGTCACTGAAATCTTTAACACATTCGATTCTTTTAAAACAGTAGCATCGAATTCAAGACTATAGTCAGGGCCTATTAGCGTGCCTAATTCTACTCCGTTTAGCTGAATACTTGCGCTCTCAAAAACTTCTCCTAAATTAATTCTCCATTTCTGAGCCTGGTCAGATGGTTTCGGGAATATTGTACTGTAAATAGCTGTTCCTGAAAAGTTTTTTGCATTTTCATCAGGTAAATCAGTCCATGGCTTTAAAGCAATGCCTTTCACTTCGACTGGTAAAACCGGGCCACCCTGTATAAACTGAATATTCCAAATATCACTAAGGATCAATGCCTTATCTTTATCGCTCCAATAGGAATATTCGGCAATATCAATCTTGTTTTCCCAAAACTGAACAATGAACGATTCTCCACACTTGAGTTTCAAATAAACGTGTTGATTTCCATCTGCCGATTTTTTAGTTTTGGCAGAACCAAAATCCCCGTTCATCGGGTTGTATAGTATAGCCGAAGTTCCATTGCAATTAAAAGGTATCCAGCCTTCAACCGCTTTTTCTGACCAGTTGGTAATAAAGTACTCTACAGCCTGTCCATCTATCATTTTGATATATTCAAGACCGCTGTCTACCATTGGTTCTCTTTTAATTCCGGAATCTTTAAGCAAGGCTTCCATATTCTTACCCAATTTAATGCTTCCTTTTCCTATTTCGGAAACTTTAAAATCGAGATCGTTTTGTATAAAATTCAGGCTTTCAAGCAACTGTTGGATCTGTTTTTGGGCATTTGAATAATCGCTAAAACCAGGGACTTTGCCAGGCATATTTTCCAAAAAAACAATATTTGCTCCCTGTTTAGCCAAGTCAATTATCTTATTCAGGGTTTCAAGGGGAATATATGCCGTTGGAGGCAACAAAACTGTTTTGTATTTTAACCCGCTATTGGTCGAAATATCTGTTCCTGATATGTTTAATTCCTTCATTTGTTTGTCTGATATAAAATCAAAACCATATCCCTTATCGTTCAGTTCACCAGCAACTTTGTAAACAGCTGAGGAAGGATCTGCACCGTGAAAGTGGGGCATAAATGATTTGCCGGGCTCCATCCATTGATCGAAAATTGGAAAATAAAGAAGAATATCGTTGTTTGTTGCGCCACGCTGCAGAAAAGATTGTACCCTGGTTATATAAGAATTTAATGCCGGGAAGTCTTTCCATAATGGATTTGTAGGCGCAAAGTGCTCTGATGCATAGAATAAACGACCAGGCCAAGGTTCTTTTTCAGGTGAATAAGGAGTTCCATGGTAAACGATATGATTTACCCCGCCAACCAGGTACCTGTCTATGTTTTTCTTTGCATCAGCAAGA
>JAHEEB010000533.1 GCA_024640925.1 Bacteroidota bacterium
GTGTGAATGATCAGGTTGCTGCAGGTGTTTACAGGGCAATTTACAATAAGGGACTGAAAATTCCAGATGACATTGGTGTAATTGCATTCGGGCATAAGGAATTTGCCAATAGCCTCACCCATGCCCTTACAATTATTGAACAATATCCTGAAGAGCTTGGAGCCGAAGCAGCTAAAATTCTGATAAAAAACATAGGAATTAAAGGCCAAAAAAGTAAGGGAATACTAAAATACCTTACAACCCTTGTACATGGCAAATCCATAGTCATTCCTAAATTGAAGCAACTATAAACATAACCATAGAATAAAAAAAATGGCAAATCAAAAACAAATCAACCCAAACCTGGTGCCAAAAGTAAAATTGGCTACAGGCGACAACATCCCGGTGATTGGGATTGGAACCTTTGGATCAGACAAATATTCACCGACACAAGTATCTGATGCTGTATTTAATGCTGCAATGGCAGGCTATCGCCACTTCGACTGTGCTTCTGTATATGGCAATGAGGCACAAATAGGCAAAGTCTTTGCAAAAATAATTGCCACAGGTATTTCCAGAAAAGAATTGTGGATTACATCAAAACTTTGGAATGATAAACACTCCGAAGCAGATGTAATTCCATCATTTAAGAAGTCTTTGAATGATTTGGGATTGGAGTATCTCGATTTATATCTTATCCATTGGCCTTTCCCGAATTTCCATGCTCCCGGATGCGATGTATCATCGAGAAGTGCCGATGCAAAACCATATATCCACGAAAATTATATGAAAACCTGGCGACAGTTGGAAAAACTTGTTGATATGGGTTTGGTAAGGAACATAGGTACCTCGAACATGACAATTCCAAAACTGGAACTTCTCCTTCGCGATGCCCGCATTAAGCCTGCTGTTAACGAAATGGAACTCCATCCTCATTTTCAGCAACCAGAACTTTTTGCCTATTGTGTTTCAAAAGGAATTCAACCCATCGGATACAGTCCGCTTGGCTCACCAAGTCGGCCCGAAAGGGATAAAACCCCCGATGATACAATAGACATGGATGATCCTGTAATTATTAATATTGCCCAACGATTGAAAATTCATCCAGCTGTAGTATGCATTAAATGGGCCGTACAACGCGGACAAATTCCTATTCCTTTTTCTGTGAAGGAAAGCCAGTACATGGCAAATCTCGAAGCAGTAATTTCTGAACCCTTAACAAAGGATGATATGAATGCTATTGCTGGCATCGATAAAAAATGCAGACTCATTAAAGGCCAGGTATTCCTGTGGAAAGAAAACCAAACTTGGGAGGCTCTTTGGGATTTGGATGGAAAAATTACACCGGCATAATTAAATAAAGTTTTAAATTAAAATTAAGAATATAAGAATATGGCTTCTATAGAAAAAAAGATGAAGGCAGCATATTTGCCTGGAAACAGTACAGTGGTAATAAAAGAGGTTGATGTACCTGAACCAGGACATGGACAGGTTCTTGTACGCACAAAATCTTCAACCATTTGTGGTAGTGATATTCGCGCAATATATCATGAACACCTGGGAAAAGGTCCTGAAGGATATCAGAATAAAATAGCAGGACACGAACCTGCAGGACAAATTGTTAAATGCGGTCCTGGATTGAAACGCTTTAAAGAAGGCGACCGGGTTGTTATTTATCACATCTCCGGATGCGGTGTTTGCAACGATTGCCGTCGCGGGTACTTCATTTCATGCACCAGCAAACACCGTGCAGCTTATGGCTGGCAGCGCGATGGTGGAATGGCACCATACATACTTGCCGAAGAAAAAGATCTTGTTTTAATTCCTGATGAACTTACCTATACTGATGGCGCCCAGATTGCCTGTGGATTTGGAACTGTTTACGAAGGATTAGAAAAAATAGGTGTTTGCGGTAACGATGCCGTGCTGGTTACAGGACTTGGGCCTGTTGGATTAGCAACCCTTATGTTAGCAAAGGCAATGGGTGCACAAAAACTTGTTGGTACTGATATTAGTCCCGAACGCTGCAAACTTGCAAAGGATTTGAATCTGGCAGACGAAGTGTTTGTTTCGGACAAAGATGTTTTCAGCAAGGTAATGGCAGTCACAAAAGGCATGGGATACGAACGTGCTGTTGATTGCTCAGGGAACACCCTTGCTCGTCAGCTATGTGTAAGGGCTACACGCAAATGGGGTAAAATAGCACTTATTGGCGAAGGTGGCACTATGGAGTTAAACCCAAGTCCTGATTTAATTCACGATCAGAAAACTATTTATGGCTCATGGGTTACAACTATCTGGCGAATGGAAGAACTTGTTGAACGGATTGTACGTTGGGGAATACATCCCGAAGATTTGGTTACTCATAGATTTACTCTTGATAAAGCAGACAAAGCTTATGAACTCATGGCTGATGGTAAATGCGGAAAAGTTGCAGTTGTATTCGACGAAGAGATAAAGTAATCTGAGAATTTGAAAATGTAATAATTTCAAAATGATATAAATGATGAATAATTACGGACAGGATAAAGAATTTTTTCAAAAATATGCCGATTGTATCGAGCTATCAGAAGGAAATTCTAAAATAATAATTTCTCCAAAACTTCAGGGAAGAATAGTTACAAGTACTTCCGCAGGTGATAAAGGATTTAGCTATGGATGGATAAATTACAAATTAATCGAATCGGGTAAATTCCTTCCTCATTGTAATAATTTTGGTGGAGAAGACCGCTATTGGATTGGCCCGGAAGGTGGCCAATATTCAATTTTCTTTAAAAATCATACACCTTTCGATTTGGAACATTGGCAGGCACCTTCTGCAATAGATACTGAAAGCTGGAATTTGGTGATGTCAACAAAAAATTCAGCTATTCTTGAAAATACATTTGAACTCGAAAACTATTCAGGAACAAAGTTTAACGTTAAAGCAAACAGAAGTATTTCCATTTTGGATAACCAAAAAATGGAGGAATGGCTTGGTATTGTTATTCCTAAAGATATTGAATCGGTAGGATTCTTATCGAAAAACTATTTGCATAATGTTGGTACGAATGAATGGAAAAAGGATACAGGCCTATTATCTATATGGAACCTTGGCCAGTTAAAACCTTCGGCAGATAATACCGTAATAGTCCCAATTAATCCTGCAGCTGGAACCAATGAAGTAAATGATTCCTACTTTGGAAAAATCGATGCTGACCGGATAAAAATCACCAAAAGTCATGTATTATTTAAAGGTGATGGCATGAAACGCGGTAAAATCGGACTGGATCCGAAACACACCTACCCGATTATTGGCAGTTACGATAGGATTAACGGCGTTCTGACAATTGTAAAATTAAGTTTCGATCCAAAACGGAGCGATTATGTTAATTCCATGTGGGAACTACAGAAAAATCCGTTTAGCGGCGATGTTGTAAACTCCTATAACGACGGTCCACTGCCCGATGGTTCAATAATGGGGCCTTTTTACGAACTGGAAACATCGTCCCCTGCTGTTTCATTGAAACCTGGTGAAAAGATTGAACATATTCACAGTACATTTCACTTTAAAGGAAAACCTGAACAACTCGATCAAATAGCACAAAAACTGCTTATGATCTCTTTAAATGATTGTAAAATAGGATAATTGGATTGTTTAATTGTTTGTATATAGGCACGCTTTTTCCTTTGAAGCGTGCCTTTTTATTTTCCATTCTATTCTATCATAAACTTCGATTGCAGGGTTTTGTCTCCAATAAAAACTTTTAACACATAAATTCCCTGGTTCAGATTGCTTATATTGATTTCTGTATTTACCTGATTAATTTGTTGTTGAAGAACCAAATTGCCCATCAGATTATAAACCGAGAGTTGACCATTTTGCAGATCTGATATTTCCTGCAGGTTTAATGTTATTTTCTCTTTTGAGGGATTTGGATATAGAAGCAATTCATTTTTACTAATTGTTTTCGTTGACACACTTGTTGATTCTCTTGTAGTTTTAAGAATTGTGCTTTCATCGCCAACTGCATACCCGGTATTTATCCCGCCTTTCTGGACAAAACAAACAGAATTTATCCACTTTTCGGTACCAGAAGATTGCTTCGTCCATGTTGCACCAGCATCAACAGTTTCTAATATTACACCGGAGGTTCCAACCATGTAACCATTATTTGAGTCGGTAAAACATATGGAATGAAAATTATCATAAGTTCCTGCATCTAATTCCATCCAGTTTATTCCGTCTGTTGTTTTTAAGATGGTACGATCATGACCTGATACAAACCCTGTGTTTGAATTGGTATAATAAATTGAACTTAATCTTCGTGTTGAGCCAGATAATTG
>JAHEEB010000052.1 GCA_024640925.1 Bacteroidota bacterium
GTTAAAACAGCTAACCCGATAAAAAAAGCGGAGAGTGCAATTTGAATGTATTTACTTTTGTTTTCAGTAGCCTGCTGGGAGAAAAAATAATGTGTAATTCCCAAAAAAATAAAAAGATTGAACCATGGATCGATTATACCCGATTTAAAGTAGAAAAAAGGGAGCAAGGAAACCCCATATGCTGTAGCCCAGATAATTCCGAATTTTTCACTAACAAGTTTTTTGCCATACAAAAAAAGTACAACTAGTGTAATGATGCCAGCAATTGAATTCGGAAAGCGGGCAGCAAATTCATTTATTCCGAATAATTTCATGGAAATTACCTGGAACCAGATAAAAAGAGGAGGTTTTTCCCAGAATGGTTCAAAAAATATTTGAACAGTAAGGTAGTTCTTTGTAAGCAACATTTCACGGGCCGATTCAGCAAAATTTATCTCGTCCCAATCAAAAAGGTGAAGATTACCTATAAAAGGAATATAAGCAAGTCCTGCAAGTAGCGCAATAATGACTGATATAAGCAGGTTCCTTTTCATGGTTCAGATTTTAATTAGTGGCATATCAAGTTTACTATTTGAATAGCGATTCATATACCATACTGAAAAAATTCCGGCACTAATACCGATTATTGCACCAAAGTAGACATCTGCCAAAAAATGTTGAGAAAGATAAATCCTTGAAAAACCGACTAATAGAGCCACAAGCAGGCATAATATTTTTAGCGGTACTGATTTGGTGAAAAATGAAAGCACAAAAAATATGCTAAAAGCAGTTGCTGTATGGCCGGAAGGAAAGCTATGATGTGAATGCATTTCAACTCCAGGTACGATATAAATATTGCTGATATTCTCAAAAAATAATAATGGCCTTGGTTCATCAGGGAAAACCAATCTTTTAAAGATTTGGGAAAGAATACCAGCTAAAGTGCTTGCTATTCCAACAATCAATCCTTTTCTAATACAGAAAAGCAACAATACTATTCCCAAGGCAACAGGAAAAAGGCCATTGCCAATATTTGTAATTATTTTAAAAAAAATATCACAAAAAGAACAGTGGTAATGATTTGTAAATAAATGAATTTCAGCCTTTGAAAATGTGGAAAGGATATATCCTAAACCAATCCAAAAAATAATCATGGGATAAATAAATGCTGAATTATTTTGAATGATTTTTTTCATTTCAAACGCAAAAATGCAAAATCTTTTTTAGATAGCTTTAAAAGACACTTTTTTTTCGTTCTTATTTTGCATTAAAATGAACTATCCATTATGTTTTTTGATGAATTTCATGGTGGAAGAAAATTTAGCTGATTGAATTTGTATTATGTAAACTCCATCACTCAAATCGCCGACAGGTATTTTTGTACGGTCCGTAGAAATATTCTGGAAAACCTTAATTTTATTTCCTTTAATATCGTAAAATGTGAGCCCAATCAGGGTTTCTATACTACGGGAAAAAATTGTAAGTTCTGTGTCTGCCGGATTAGGGAAAATAAGTAGTGGTTTCTGTTCAGCCTTGTTCGAATCAATATTTTGAATGGTTCTGAATACTCCTAATATGTATTTATTTGGATCCACAATTATATTATATACAGGCTTATTAAAAGGAATTTTAATAACATCGACAGGCTTTTCAGGAGAAAAAGTAATCATCGTATCACCAGTCGGAAATTCTATGACATACTGGATATTTATATGGAAGAAATTGGTGATTTCCGGAGCCGATCCTTGTTGCTCATTAAAAATGTAAAGCGTGTCATTCTGGTGAGACCATGATATGTCTAAAACCGGGTACCCTTCGCCATAATACCATTCCTTAAAAAAATTATCGAAAGAGCGACCGGAAAGTTCTTCGGTTACTGTTTTAAAATCCTCAGCAGAGGCTGATTTATATTTATATCTTGATAAGAATTCCCTTAAAATTTCAAAAAACAAATCATCATTATTCAATTCATAACGGATCATATGAATAATTGAAGCTCCTTTTTTGTAGGTAGTACGATAATCAAATATCTGTTTGGATGATGTGACTTCAGAATCACTGACATAAACAGAACCGTCTGTTAACCCCATCGCATATTCATGGGTTGCCTCCATCCAAACTTTTGCTTTTTCTATTCCATGAAGTTTTTCGTGAGCAATATATTCGGAATAAGAGGCAAATCCTTCATTTATCCATATATCATTCCATGAGGAGCAGGTAACTTCGTCACCAAACCACTGGTGTGCAAGTTCATGGGCAATCAAATCGAAGTCAAAATATCCTAATGTTGTCATGGTTTGATTTTCCATGCCACCCCCTTCAGAAACAACGCAATGTCCATATTTTTCGTTGATAAATGGATAAACTCCAAATGTTTCAGAAAATGCTTCAATTAAATCGGCAGTAGTATCAATAATCTTTTTATTCTGGTTAAAATAAATATCGTCGTTGTAAATATAATTGATAATGGGTAAAGGTTTATCAACACCTTTTATATGAGCATAAATAGTATAGTCGCGATAGTTTGCCATAGCAAGTGAAATCAGATAAAATGCAGTAGGGTACCTTGTTTCCCATTCATAACGGACCTTATCAGAATCAACATCTACAATTCTTTTCAGCAGACCATTTGAACCAACTTTATAACCTTTTGGAATTGTAACATAAACAAAAACAGAATCGGCTTTATCGTGAAGGTCTTGTTTACATGGGAACCAGTGTTTCGAGGCAAAAGGTTCCGTTAAAGTATATGTTATTTTGCCGGAATATCCTGTTGAATTAAACATAGCTCCATCTTCAACCGGATGTTTTGCATCTCCCCTATAAAATATTTTGATTAGAGAATTTTGTCCGGTAGAAAAACTATGATAGATATATAAAGAGTCATTAGAATGTTTATAATCAAGCTGAGTACCTTCTATTGTTATCATTGAAACTTTTAGTTGGCTCCCCATATCGAGCACAATCGTATCAGTTTTTTCCAGAAGGTTAAATCCCACACTGCAACTACCTTTTACGTTCGTGTTTTTATCTGAAATCTCAATGTCCAAAAAATAAAATGTAATATCGAATTTATTTCTGTATCCATTTTGTTGACATACAGTGTTTTTTGCTATTAAAAGCAGTATTATAACTATAAACCAATGATTCCGGAAAAGAAATGAGATCTTCATTTTTTTTGTCATAAATATATATAAAATAACAAGGCCTTCAAAATTTGAAGGCCTTGCTAAATCCCTAAAACTAAAACCTTATCACATGAAAAAAAAACTACTCCCTAATACCCTTTAAAAACTAAACTATGTAAACCCAAAACTTATGAATAAAAATTACTACTTAAATTTACGACGAAAAAAACAAAAAGTTCTCATTTTTATGAATGAAAAATGTTACTTAATCCGATGATTTATCTCACTTAAAAAATAATTCTTTAAGATACTCGAATTTATCTGATTTTCAATGGAAAAAGATAAAAAAAGTAATCCTGGTTATTGAACCAGGATTACCAACACCCAAAACTAATCAAAAACCTTCTCAACTCTAAGTCTTTGTCTTAACTAACCCTAAAACCTAACTAAAACCCATTTTGAAATACACTGCCCTAATTATTTAACTAAGGTATGAAATTACAATAATTAACGCGTTAATTATCAGATGAGTTATATTAGTTTTAAAAGGTGATTCTTATCATCAAATACAACTCCGAGAATTCTTTCAGAAGTGATTTCGTAAATTTTTTTAAATAAATTCAATGATTGAATTACTTTTTTATAAGTTTATTTCTCAGAAAAACAGACAATGAATTACAGGGAAAAGATCTATTCTATAGCTTTTGATGTTTTAATCGAAACTATTGTAAATCATCAAAAGACGAATGAGAGTATAAATCAGTTAAAAGAAATTGCTCATAAATACGATACTTTTTATAACTCGGTAGATTTTGGCAATGCCTTGGAAAATAAGCTGCATTTATATAAACACCAGCTTATTAACGAAGATGAGTCACTTTTTATTCAGGATACTCACATACCATATGTTATTAAGAATCAAATTCTTATATCGGAAAAAGAAAAAATCGAAGTATTTATTATCATCCAATTTTGGGCAAATGAGTATAAGTTAGGTGAACCTCTTATTTTTTTTAAATTAGCGAAAAATCTGGGAATAGAACTATCAGATTCGGAAATCATTCATCAATTTTTTTACAATAAAGAGCTGATTGAAAAAAACAATGTTTTTTTTAAGTTGTATAAGGAACAAGGTTATAATGATGAACAACTGGAAGGAGAATGGGTAGAAAGTAATAAGCCCGATGTAAATGAAGAATTTGAAAAGGACTATGTTAACAACACAAATAGTTTTGCCGATGTCATCTTTCTTTCAAAATTTAAACTTTTTCTTATTTCTGTAAATAACCCGGAACTATCAATTAAAACACTGCCTGACAATTTTTGCCTTATCGAAACAGGTGAAAATATATATGTTGGTGAAGATTACACAATTGGTTTCGCAAGCCTGAAGAAAAAGCTGATTGAGAAGAAATTTGATAAAAAATATTATTTAACAGCATTCAAAGCAGAGTTTAACTATTCAAATAAAAAGGGGGTTAGAGCTTTCAATTTTTTCGGAGAGCCTGGTGAACTAATTGGTATCATTGGCAGCGAGGGTTCTGGAAAATCAACAATACTCAAATTATTAAGTGGTTTTGAAAAACCAACGAAAGGAGATGTTTGCATCAACGGTTACAATCTTTCAAATTTCTATTATCAGCTTTCAGGTCTTATTGGTTATGTAGGAGAAGAAGATATTCTTGTTCCTGAACTCACGGTTTTTGAGAACCTGGCTATGGCTGTCAGATTGTTTTTAAGAAACAGCAATGATTATAATATAAAAATACTGGTAAAAGATGTATTAAGTAGTATTGGACTTTTTGAATTGAGAAATAGTATTGTTGGCCATACCAGCGAAAAAAAACTACATCCGGGACAACGATGGTTGCTAAATATTGCAATTGAACTTATACGTGAGCCTCTTATACTTATTATCGACAGCCCAAAATTTCCATTAAGCATGGACGATTCGTCAAAGATTCTTGACATTCTTACAAAATATACGTTCAATGGAAAACTGGTAATTACCTCTATAACACAATCAAACATAAGTTCGTTCGAAAATATTGATAAAATTTTATTGTTAAATCACGATGGATACCCGGTTTATTTTGGAGATCGCCAAAATGCTGTTAAATCAATTCTTGCCAGTTTACCAGAAGGAATTGTCCGTTTATTCAGTACAAATGACAATGGTCACAATGCTTTTTTGAAAATACTCGATCATAAGTTTTTTGATCCAATAGCACAGCAGGATGAACACCTCAATTCTACTTTTCAGAAAATTGAGAAAGTTCGTATGCAAAAAAAGATTCCGGCAAAACAGTATCATTCTCCACGACTCGAAAAACAGTTTTTTGCATACTCAACCCGTAATTTTAAAACTAAAATTGCCAGGCGAAGAGAACTTATTTTTACTGTTATTATTGCACCTTTTCTTGCTATATTCTTTTCAATAATATTCAGGTTTTCTGAGACAAAACCATATTTATTCTCAATGAATCCGAATATTCCTGTTTTCTTTTATCTGAGTATTATTACGACTATTTTTTTAGGACTTATGATGTCTGTTAATGAGATTATAAAAGAAAAAAGTACTCTTGAAAAAGAAATGTATTTAAACTTAAGCTTATTCTCATACATCAACTCTAAAGTTTTCTATATTTTCATTATTATTTTAGTACAGACTTTTTTATATACAATTACAGCTAATTTTATTCTTGGTATTCATGGAATGGTAATCTACCATTGGTTAATATATTTTAGTTCTGGTGCGTTTGGTGCCATTCTCGGCCTTTTGTTTTCTTCGCTTTGTAAAAATATTAGCTCAATAACACTAAAAGTTATTCCCTTTGTTATTGTCATTTTTATGATTTTCGGATGCGGATGGATTTTGCCTTCTCAATTAAATATAACGAAAAATAAATACTCACCATTGGTATCGGATTTGATGGTGAACAGGTGGGCTTATGAAGCAATAGTTGTAAAACAATTTACCGATAATCCCTATCAAAAAAACTTTAATAAAGTTGATGAAAAAATCAGTATTGGGGCATATAACTCTTTTAATGTTCTTCCCCTGCTAAAAGATTTAATTGAAGAGCAGCGAACCGACAGCCAATTGAGCGATTCTTCAAAGCATTTTTTACGGGTTGTGAGTAACCGGTTTAAATTTATGGTATCAACCGAAGATATTTATCCTTTTGAGTTTACCGATAGCTTATCTAAAGGTTTTTTTAATGAAAAGATAAAAGAAGAAGCAACTGAGTATATAATTTACCTCGATTATTATTATAATAATTTATATAACGAAGGGTTGAGGGAAAAGCAAAACATTTCAGATAGCTTAAATAATCTGATTGGTGAAAATGCTTCTGAAAATCTCAGGTATCAACATTTTAATCAGGCTATAGCACAACAAGTGAGGAATTCATCATTACGTAAAAATATGAAAATTGTTGGAGATGATATAGTTCAACTTACCGATCCTGTTTTTAGCAGGCCCATTAATAATTATGGTCGTTCGCAATTTTTTCAGAGAACTAAAAAGTTTAATAATCAAATGATAGACACATATGAATTTAATCTCTCAGTAATTTGGTTATTTATTTTATTGGGTTATATATTTTTAATTACCGACATAATTAACAGATTTATAAGAGGTTTTACCAAATAAATACGGTATATTTTTATTTTTTAATTAAAAAAACATAAAAAAATGCAATCGGTTGCGTTGGAATATAATAAAGTTGCATTAAATTCAGGTAGTTTTTTTATCTGCGATTTGTCAACAGAGATACAAAAAATCAATTAAATATCCCATTTCTTTTGACTTAACGAGGTTAATCGGTTTGTCGATAGATAGATTCTAATTGTATTGGTTTGATTTATTAAACTTTTTTCCTATTATTAAAGACTCTTAACTTTAACAGAAAATATCCATGAAGAAAACTTTATTATCCATATGCCTCATAGTTCTATTTGGCTTTTCAGGCATAGTATCAGGAAGCGACGTAACTCTTGACACGGTTGATAATTATAATAGTTGGGGATGGAAAGCCCTTGTAATTGATAATGGTTATATACAACTTGTCATTATGCCCGAAATTGGTGGTCGTGTATTGCATTATGGGTTTGAAAACGACACGTATATGGCGGTAAATGAGTCTCAGATTAAAAACGAGTATAATCCTGCCAGTAATGAGAGCGGCCCCTGGACTTCGTCATGGGGATATGGCGGATATAAAGTATGGCCTGCACCTCAATCTATCTGGAATTGGCCACCCCCACCATATCTCGATTGGGGAAACTATCAGTTTTCTATAGAACATTCATCTGCCGATTCAGTAATTATTTATATGAAAAGTGCTGTCGAATCAAAAAAGGCTCCCGGATTGCAGCAGGCGCGCAGGTATAAAGTTTATAAAAATTCCACAAAAGTAGTTGTTGAACAGATACTTACAAATGTCAGTAGCACAACGAATGAATGGGCTGTATGGGAAGTAACTCAGGCTATTATTGATCATGATGGTACAGGCGACTATGAGAATATAAGTACTTATTTTCCCTCAGATGAGGCAAGTCTTAAAGCATTAATGGGGAATGTACCAACAACAACACAGGTGGAAGAAAATGTCAGGAAATTTAATTATAATGTAAATGGCGAAAAAATGGGAACCTTGTTAAAAGAAGGATGGGTATGTTTTGTTGACGAAAAAGATGAACAAACTTATGCCAAAGTCTTTAACAACGATGTTACCGCCCAATACTCCGATCAGAATTCAAATTTTCAGCTCTATGTTGGCGGAAGTTATATTGAGATTGAAGTTTTAGGCCCGCTTACTAATATTCCTGTCGGAGATTCAGTCGTTTATACCGAGCATTGGTATGCATCAAAAATTAAGGGCAATATTCATACAACGAATCACGCTGGGGCTATCCGTAGCAGGTTGTCCTATAACTCTGCCACATCTACAGCAAGTGGAGAATATGGAATTTTTAATTCAGGAAAATTGAAAGTGGTTTTTTCCAATAATACATCAATACTTAAAGAGCTTGATACAAATAATGTTATTGCCGCCCAGAAATATACATTTAGTGTAACAGATGTACCTGCCGGAACTACAAAAATAAAAATTTTAGCCTATGATGAGAATAGTAAGTTTGTTGGTATACTTGACAGTCTGAATGGCACTTCTACAAATGGATTATTTGAGAATGTACCAGTTGCCCAAATTCAGGTATTTCCAACGATTACAAAAGCAGAAAGGGATATAACTATTCAATTAGAAGAAAAGATTTGTGGCAAAATACAAATTGACCTGATTAACATGAATGGCCAGATTTTGAGCACCAGGTCTGATATTGTTGATTCATCTGAACCAATTAATTTTTTGATACCCAAAGTACCTGCCGGAATTTATTATCTTAAAGTGAATGCCGGTTCGTATGCTTCAAGCTCTAAAATTGTTGTTCAGTAAAAAAGAGCAGCTACTTGCGGTTCATATGGCTTTTATTTATTAATGATTAAAAATAAACACATGAAACATATTATAACCATTGTTCTTCTATTGGTATCATTTACAACTATTTTTGCTCAGGATGGAGACTTTGTTGCATTAAAAACGATTAAACCAATTACAATTGATGGTATAGCAAATGATTCCATTTGGAATAAGCAGGAATGGAATAGCCTGGATTATGTCTGGATTCCATACAACACTGCTGTTTCCGCAGAAGATTTCACTGGCAGATTTAAACTTGCCTGGGATTCATCGTTTTTATACCTGCTTGTTGAAGCAATAGATGATTCATTATATGATGGGCATGCTGTTCCAACAGACAACTATTGGAACGATGATTGCGTAGAAGTTTTTTTAGATGAAGATCATTCAGGCGGTATTCACCAAAACAGCTTTAATGCATTTGCATACCATGTAAGCACTTTGTCTGATGTTGTTGATTTTGGTATTTCAAGTACTGATACATTCAATTCACACATAAATGTAAAATGGCTAAAGAATGACAACACATATACATGGGAATTGGCAATAAAAATTTTTGATGATTCCTTTATACACAATAAGGATGTTCCTGTTAAACTCACAAAAGGCAAGGTAATGGGTTTTTCGTTAGCTTATTGCGATAACGATGGAAGTCCGGAAAGAGAAAATTTTATAGGTTCTAAATTTCAGACAGAGGCAAACAGTAATCGCAGTTATATCGATGCTTCAATTTTTGGTTCAGTAACTTTAGTAGATTCTAGTGGCTCAGAGCCTGATACAACAGAAAATCCGGATGCCATACAAAATGTAAAAAATGGAAACAAGCTTTTTGTTTATCCTTCTGTTTGCAAGAAAAATATATACCTAACAACAAATAGTTCAAATTATTCATCGGAATTAAATATAACTATCCTTGATTTGAAAGGGATTACTTATTATTCTGAAAGGCAATTTTTAGCCGGGGAGAAAACTATAAATATTAGCATTTCAGATTTTCCAGTGGGGCTTTATAATGTACTAGTTCAAAGTGACCAGGGAACCTCACAAACCAGGTTTTTAAAAATTGAGTAAGAAGAATTAAATATGAACAAAAAAAAGAGGGGAAATTTCCCCTCTTTTTTTTGTTATTTGAAGTTTTTATCAAGTTTTCCTTGAGAATCAACCCATGCTGGAAGAGCATAGACAAAACCTTTGCCTTTATAATCGGCTTTGGAAATATCATGACGTCTGTTAGCAAGTTTTTGAAGACTACGAACCACTTTGTTTTTAACAAGAGTATCATCATCACTAAGTTTGTTTTCCTTAGCTTTTGATTTGATATAGTTAATAATTTCGTATGTAGTCAAAGCTTTCTGCGCAACAGTAATACTATCAACTACCAGCTTATCCCATGTAGAAAGTTTGTACCCTTTATTTTCTGCCTCTTTCGTTTGTTTTTTAGTTTTACCTGTTTGAGCCTTGGCAACAACGGATTTTTTACCACCCTTTTTACCTTTTTTTGCAGGAGCAACAGTTTT
The DNA here is from genome assembly GCA_024640925.1 of Bacteroidota bacterium. Lineage (GTDB taxonomy): Bacteria > Bacteroidota > Bacteroidia > Bacteroidales > UBA10428 > UBA10428. The sequence goes on from JAHEEB010000052.1 coordinate 10,111, forward strand.
AGCCGATGCTTTTCCCTTTAATGATTTCTTTTTGCTTTCTATCGGTTTAGCAAACTTAGGAGCTGGAGCTTGTTTTGTCGCTATGGAAGAAGTTTTTCCTTTTTTAAGTCCTTTTCCTTCAGTTTTTGATTTTTTAACTTTAGAAACCGGGGCTTTTGCCTCTACTTTAGCTTTTGCTTTTGTAACAGTAATTTGTTTCTGAACTGGTTTAACAGAAATTGCATCAAATGAAAGATCATCTTCCTTGGTTTTAGAAACTTTAATATCAACAGAACCTTCAAGGTTATTGATTAGCTTCTTCAAGACATCAACCTGGTAATTCAATTTCTTAAGTTCAGATTGATACTTTAAAATTAATTCACGAATTTCGAATTCAGTGAGAGTGCTTTTCATAGTTATTTTATTTTCAATTGAATGCAAAAATAATGTCAATAATCATAAAAATCAAATTATTTAATAGAAAACTTAAATTTTATATTCACAATTTATTGATTTTAACTCTGATAAAATTGGAGCCTTTTTTTCGATTGAATATTATTTAGATCTTAAAACATTCTATATATACAGCAAATCCTCATATTTTGATAATATTTTAAACCCTGATTAAGTAATAGAAATATTGAAAATTGCAAAGTGTAAACCAGGTTAAAATGATTTGTTTAAATATACCTTTATATTAGAACGCTTTGGTTCGTGTCCTCACGAACCAAACATTTATTTGTCCACGATTAATTCTTCTTTGAATGATTAGGTTTTTTCTCAAACTCGTCCTCATCCTTTAGGGAGGAGCATGAGCTGCAATGGAGCTAGCCAATTTAAAAACTTTCTACGAATATTGATATTCGTTGTACTTACAATGAACATTATGCATTGGTTCGTATCCTTATGAACCAAACATTTTTTTTGTTTCATGATAATATAAAGGACGAATGTCCCCGTTTAGTAAGCAAGTCTTTTGAGGCTGTCCAAAAAGGTATATCCGAGTGAATTGGCCACGAAAACGCTAAGCCTCAAAGATTCACGAAGTTTTTATTTTAAAGACCTTTGTGTTTTTGGTGTCTTCGTGGCTATTTATCAACTTTTTGGACAGCTTCGTTTGTCAATTCTTAATAATCTGTCAACGTAGAAACAACATAAAAGTATATATGACGTTTATAAACAAACAATTCGTTTTAAAT
>JAHEEB010000053.1:0-1855 GCA_024640925.1 Bacteroidota bacterium
CGACAAAATCTTTAATCAGATAGCAGCCAAGAGAAGATAATAGAACAAATAGAGAAACTATCAGATATTCATTTACATTTGAAGTAAATGAAGGTATTGAAGCTTTTTCTTTAAATTTATCTTTTGCCTGACTATCGGAACCAAGAATATAAACATCAATATTACCGCTATAACGAATTAGCCTGTTTACAAAATTTCCAAGCAAAAACAAGGATATAAGACTTCGAATCCTTGGTTTTCCGACAATGATATGAGTTACATTTTCCTTCTGGGCAAAGCCAACAATAGCTTTGACTATATCAGGATTGGTTATGATCCGGAAGTTAATTCCTAATTGTTTTGTGATATTTATATTTTTATCGAGCTGTTCATGTTCTCTGGGAGTTAGCTTATGAAGGGTTTCAACATATATTGCCTGAATATTAGCCCCCATAGAATATGAAAGGTTCTTTGCCCAACGCAACAAACGAGTTGATTGCTGACTATAATCGATTGCCACTAAAAGGTGTAACCCGGATTTCCAAGGACCTTTTATACGCTTTTTTTGCATGTAATCGTGCAGCTGTTTGTCTACACGATCAGCAACAATGCGCAGCGCCATTTCGCGTAAAGCTGTAATATTGCCTTTGCGGAAAAAGCTTGTTATGGCTTCTTTTGAGCGCTCAGGAGTATATATTTTACCTTCGGAAAGGCGTTGAAGTAATTCTTCAATTGTCAGATCAATTAACTCCACTTCATCAGCACTTTCAAAAATCTCATCGGGTAAAGTTTCCCGGACAGTAATACCTGTGATTTGTGCAACTGTCTCTGAACGGCTTTCGAGATGTTGTACATTTAAAGTGGTGTAGACATTTATACCGTTTTCAAGAAGTTCCTGAACATCCTGAAATCTTTTTGTGTGACGACTGCCGGGAGCATTGGTGTGTGCCAACTCATCAACAAGAACAATATGTGGTTTTCTATTAATTATAGCATCCAAATCCATCTCTTCCAAAGCAGTCGATTTGTATTCGTAAATTTTACGGGGTATTAACTCAAATCCATTTACAAATTCTGCTGTTTCTGCCCTGTTGTGTGTTTCAACATACCCAATGACAATATCGTTGCATTTTATCTTTTCAGCAAGGGCAGTTTGCAACATGGAGTAAGTTTTACCCACACCGGCACACATGCCAAAAAATATTTTCAGTTTACCCTTTCTGCTTTTTTCATCTTCATTTAATAGAGATGAAAGCAGTTCATCGGGGTCGGGCCTATTATCATCAATATTGTTCATGTTTTTTACCATTATTGGCAAATAGAACTCAATAAAATAAATTCATGCAATTACAATTGATTAAGATTCCTTTAATTTTATGTGTGTTAAAAGTTGTACTTCAAATAGTAGATGCATTTTTTGTAAAGATTTTAAGGAAACTATACCTATTGTAATAGAAATGGAAAAATACAACAGAAATAACCAAGTGTTTTGCCTAAGTTGCATGTTATTTTTCTATTTTATCTATACTCAAATTTAACAATAATACATTAACTCTTTCTTCACCCAGCAAGAAAAACTGTGGTGTCTCCGTATGGTCCAAAACACAATTTAAGAGCCTTCCTTTTTGAGTTTTATTGAAATTACGAGCTTTTGCGATCCTATCAACTTGTAATAATGCAGCTTTTACCGAAATGTGTGGATCAAGGCCGCTTGCAGATGCAAAAAGCATTTCGGAAGGAATTGTAACAAGGCTGTCGAGCCTGTTGAAAGATATAAATTTTTGTTTACGTTCAGCAACAAGGTTCTTTAGTTTTGCACTGGTTAATCCATAGTTTGAGCCGCCCGAAGGTAAAGGATTGTATGAAATAGCTGACG
>JAHEEB010000053.1:1865-11282 GCA_024640925.1 Bacteroidota bacterium
ATGAATCAAATTGTTGGCCAATAAGCATGCTTCCAATTACTTTGTTGTTTTCTAAAATCAAACTACCGTTTGCTTGGACTGGGAATGTTACCTGAGCAATCCCGGTAATTAAAACCGGGTATATTATTCCTGTCAGCACTGTGAAAAAAAGAAAGATTTTTAGAGCTATAATGAGTGTTTTCATTGTACTTATTTACAGATTTATTAAAATATCGATAAGTTTAATACCAACAAAAGGTGCAATTAAACCACCTAATCCGAAAATCAAGAGGTTGCGGGTTAGAGCTTTATTGGCAGAAACCGGACGATAACGAACTCCTCTTAAAGCCAAAGGGACTAAGAGGATAATAATGATGGCGTTAAATATTACTGCACTTAGGATTGCGCTTTGTGGCGAACCCAGATTCATAATATTCAATGCTGAAAGAGGACCTGCTCCCGTACTGCCGGAATATAACGAAATGGCAATTGCCGGAATAATGGCAAAATATTTTGCTACATCGTTGGCAATACTAAAGGTTGTGAGTGAACCACGGGTCATAAGTAATTGCTTACCTACTTCAACAACCTCAATTAATTTTGTTGGGTTGCTGTCTAAATCAATCATATTCCCGGCTTCACGCGCTGCCTGAGTGCCAGAGTTCATGACAATACCAATATCGGCCTGTGCAAGTGCTGGGGCATCGTTTGTTCCATCACCAATCATGCCTACCAAATGGCCGTTTGATTGTTCTTCCCGGATACGGCGCAATTTATCTTCGGGTTTAGCCTCAGCCATAAAATCGTCAACACCGGCTTCGGCAGCAATAGTTGTTGCTGTTAGTGGATTATCGCCAGTAATCATAACAGTTTTAATTCCCATTTTTCGCAATTCGGCAAATCGTTGTTTAATACCACCTTTTACAATATCTTTAAGATGGATAACGCCAAGAATATTATTGTTTTCTGCAACCACAAGGTGGTGTAGCTCCTTGTCGACCTAATTCAAAAACAGTATCCTGAACTTTTTGAGGAAAGAAACCATTATTGTTTTGTACAAAGGAGCGAATGGCTTCTGATGAACCTTTACGTATATGGTGAAGTGTGCCGTCATTGCTCTTATAGTCAACTCCACTCATTCTTGATTGGGCTGTAAATGGTATAAATGATGCATTGAGCTGATGAACTTCTCGTCCGCGGATATTGAATTTTTCTTTTGCAAGAATTACAATAGAACGACCTTCAGGAGTTTCATCAGATAAAGATGAAAGCTGTGCTGCACTGGCCAGTTCTTCAACTGTTATACCTTCAGCTGGAATAAAATCAGTGGCCATTCGGTTACCTAAGGTGATTGTTCCGGTTTTATCGAGTAAAAGAACATCAACGTCTCCGGCAGCTTCAATTGCGCGGCCGCTTGTGGCAATTACATTGCGCTGTAAAAGTCTGTCCATACCGCTAATTCCTATTGCACTAAGCAGACCACCAATGGTGGTTGGAATTAAGCAAACCAGCAAGGCAATTAATACTGGAATAGTCAGGTTTTGAGACATAGGTATGCCTGAAGCAGAAAGACCATAGCCAAAAAATGCCGGAAGGGTTACAACGGCCAAGAGGAATATGATGGATAATCCAGAAAGCAAAATTGAAAGGGCAATTTCATTTGGTGTTTTCTGGCGTTTTGCTCCTTCAACTAATAATATCATTCGGTCGATAAACGTATTGCCCGGTTCGGTAGTGATTTGGATTAAAATACGGTCGCTAATTACTTTTGTACCGCCTGTAACTGCCGAGCGGTCGCCACCGCTTTCGCGTATAACCGGTGCTGATTCGCCTGTTATTGCTGATTCATCGACACTGGCAATGCCTTCAATTACTTCGCCATCGGAAGGAATTACATCACCAGCTTCGCAAATAACCACATCTCCTTTTTTAAGCTCAGTTGCAAATACTGAAATTTCTTGTTTGGCAATTATTTTACGGGCTTTTGTTTGGGTACGGTTTTTCCTCAGGCTATCTGCTTGTGCTTTACCTCGTCCTTCGGCAATGGCTTCTGAGAAATTAGCAAACAATACCGTAAACCATAACCAAATACAAATGTTAAGGTTGAATGATGAAAAATTACCCTGAAATATTCCTCCAAACACAATAATTGTACTGAGAAATGAACCTATGGCAACAATAAAAATGACGGGATTTTTAATAAGGGTTGCAGGGTTCAACTTTTTTATACTGTCTTTTGATGCTTGCAATAGTATCTTTTTATTGAACAGGCTTGTATTTTGTTTTGTTCTCATATTATTTAAGATTAATTAATTTGAAGATTTGATAATAAATTCATGATGATGTGTGTTTGAAATTTTCAAACTTTCAAATTCAATAATATATGTTCAATAACAGGACCAAGGGATAAGGCAGGGAAGAATGTCAATCCTCCAACAATGATGATTACTGCAATTAATAGACCTATGAATAACAAATTGTCGGTATGGGAAGTACCAGCTGATGGCGGAGTGATTTTCTTCCTTGCCATGTTTCCTGCAATGGCAAGAACAGGAATTATAACTCCAAAACGGCCTATTAGCATACCTATACCCAAGGTAATGTTGTAAAAAATGGTGTTGGCATTCAATCCGGCAAAAGCACTTCCATTGTTTCCCGCAGCCGAACTATAAGCATATAGAATTTCTGAAAAACCATGAGCACCTGAATTATTGAGGCTCCTCAGTCCGGCATCACATACCGAAGCCCACGCAGTAAAAAGAAGTATCACAAAGCTTGGAGCAAGTATGGCTATGATAGCCATTTGTACCTCGAAAGCTTCAATTTTTTTACCCAGGTATTCGGGAGTTCGTCCAACCATAAGACCTGCGATAAATACTGTTAGGATTATAAATATTACCATTCCATATAAACCCGCACCAACGCCGCCAAAAATAATTTCACCCAGCATCATGTTTATCATGGCTATCATTCCGGCTAATGGAGATAGACTATCGTGCATTGCATTTACCGAACCATTGGATGCCGCTGTGGTTGAAGTTGACCAAAGTATGCTGTTTGTAATTTCGAAGCGGGTTTCCTTTCCTTCCATTAAGGGTAAATTTCCAAATATTGGATTGCTTGAAAATTCGGCATACAAGGAAACACAAAGTCCTGCAACCAATAAAATCATCATAACCGAAAATATTGTCCACCCTTGTCGTGTTGATCCGACCATTTTGCCATAGGTGTATGTTAATGCAGCTGGAATTAGCAAAATGAACAGCATCTCAAGAAAATTACTAAAAGGAGTCGGGTTCTCGAAAGGATGCGCGCTGTTGGCGTTGAAAAAGCCTCCTCCGTTAGTGCCAATTTGTTTAATTGCTATTTGCGAAGCTGCCGGCCCCATTGGTATTGTTTGTTGTGAACCTTGCAAAGTATAAATAGTTTCGTGCGCTTTGAAATTTTGCACAACTCCTTGACTTACCAATACAATGGCAAACAATATTGAAAGTGGCAAAAGCACATAGATTATTGAGCGTGTTATATCTGTCCAGAAATTGCCTAATGTATCGGTTGTTTTGCGTGAAATTCCCCGAATTACTGCTAATAAAACAGCTATTCCGGTGGCAGCACTCACAAAATTCTGCACGGTAAGCCCAATCATTTGTACGAAGTTACTAAGAGTTGTTTCACCTGCATATCCTTGCCAATTGGTATTAGTAACAAAACTAACAGAAGTATTGAATGCCGAATGCCAGGAAACACCTGCTAAATGAGTTGGGTTTAATGGTAATTTAACCTGAATTAGTTGGATTATAAAAACAAAAACAAATCCAGTCAAATTAAATATGAGCAGAGCAAAAACATATGACCTCCAGTTTGTTTCTTCATCTGGGTTTACACCAATAAACCTGTAGGTGAGTTTCTCCAGCCAGCCGAAAACAGGTTTCATGAAATGTTTTTGCCCCCCAAAGACCTTACTCATGTATTTGCCTAAAATGGGTGTAAGCCCTATTAATAGGGCAAAAAATAAAATTACCTGAATGATATCTTGTGTTGTCATGGTTTAGAATTTTTCAGGTTTAAGAAGTGAAAATAGAAGGTATCCCAAAATAAACAGAGCTATTATTATTCCTGCTAAATAACCTGTAGTATTGTTTATCTCTATATGTTTGGATGTTGCCAAAATAATTGTCGCAATCATATCAAATTGATTTTAATCGAAACAAAGTTGCATCGGAACTTGTAAGGATTTTACAAGAATTATCTTTCAGAATATAAAAATTTTATAAAGATTGATGAACAATCCATTAAGTTGTAAACTCCACTTGTAGAAATGAATCGTTTTGAACACTAAATAAATCTTTCTGGTATGGAAAAATGTTTTTAAAAAATATCAAAGCAATTTTATTTACTGTTTCTTTGCACCATTATTTAAAATTATGACCTTTTATAACAAAATAAGGGCTGTCAATTCCATTCTAAACAAGACAAGTAAAGATGTCCAGTCGTTTACTACCGGTGCTTCTGTTTCATGTGTGTCAGGTTGTTTTGAGTGTTGTACAAAAAACATATTTGCCACGGAACTGGAATTTTATCCTTTAGCATATCACTTATATAAAACAAACCAGGCGGAATTTTATCTTGAGAAATATAATGCCGGCAATAAACAAGCCAGTCCATGTGTTTTGTTTAATCCATCTATGCATAATAATGAGTTTGGATGCAGCCAGTATAAATACAGAGGCCTGGTTTGCAGGTTATTCGGTTTTTCTTTTAATACCGGTAAAAATGGCGAATTGAAATTCGCTACATGCAAACCTCTGAAAATAAAATATAAAGAGAGATTAAGTGAACTACCAAAAATGCAAATTCTAAAACCGGAAATGAAAAACTATTATTCGCTGTTATATAAGATCGATTTTTACCTTGCTGATGAGATAGTTCCAATGAACGAAGCAATTGTTAAAGCAATTGAGAAAGTGCTTTTTCATTATGAGATTAGGAATACTAAAAAGAGAATATAATTTCTACTCAGGGTTTAGTTTCTTTTCATTTCAATACCGATCCATCCATCTATACCTGCGGGAAGTGTCACCAAATCTTGCAGAAATGCTTATTTCATGCGATCCGAATGAGTTTCTCGACATATCATTGAACCCATAGTCGAAGGAATATCCAAAATAATAGTTCGAATATTTTAACCCTCCAAATAGAACAAAACTTGAAGGTGTCTGATAGGATGTTCCAAACCAGAACGAACGTTTATATAAGAATTTTGCTGATAAATCCAACTGGCTTCCTGGGCCGTATTTTACTCCTTTAAAATTTAATAAATCATACACTTTTAGCAGACAGGAAGGTTCAATTTCCCAATCGGAATGCTCAATGCTGATTCGATAATCGGATATCAAAAAGTAGATACGCTTATATCCAAGTTCAGATGATTGGTAATCTATATCTGGATTTCCGAAAATAAAAGGCGATTGAAATAGTTGTGCAACCGAAGCACCTATATGAAAATTGCGAGTCATCAGGTTCACCCCGGCATTAAAATCTGGTATCCATGAAGGGTAATTCGATACAGCAAGCATGGTTTCATTATCGTTATCATAAAAGTCGAGATAATTCTTGTCAAATTTAAGCTGGCAAATTGAGCCTGTAATTCCGAATGAAAATTGAGTGTTTTGTGAAAAGATGTGATAAGCATAGCTAATCTGCAGACCCGATCGTCTCATGGCGCCGTTTAAATCGCTAAAAACGGAACCGCCTATTCCTACACGGCCTTTCGACGATTCTTTAAGTTTATTCCCGTTTTTGTTATTTGATATGTGTGCACGTCTCTTTAGTAACCTTGTCTGGGCACTTAATGAAAAAGTTTCAGGCGTCTTGCTCTCTTTACTGAATCCAATCCATTCTTTGCGGGCTGTCAAGTTTAGTGTTGTTTGTCCATCGGCACCTGCAACAGCTGGGTTTATTATGAATTCGTTCATCGTGTATTGGCTGTAACGAGGCATTTGCTGGCCAGAAACAATAAGTCCAAAACCTAATGTCAAAGCTGATAACAGAAGTCGGTTTGACTTATTTGTTTTATATGTTAATGCGATTTTCATTTTTTTCTTCTCATTTAATAAACAACAGAAATGTTTCCTTTTAATTCGTGGTCGGTGTTGTCAAGGTTTATTATATAATAATACGAGTCGACAGGAACAGCTTTGCCTTTGGCATTTAACCCATCCCATGGAGTAGTATAGCCCTGATCGCTTTCGAAAATCAATATGCCCCACCGGTTATATACTTTAACAACACATTCCGGAAAAAGAAGAAGGTAATCGATTTCCCAGAAATCATTCACCCCATCGCCATTTGGCGAGAAAGCAGAAGGTATTCGGGGATCAAATTCAAAAGTGAGTGCGCTCTGACAAACCGATTCGTTGCCAGATAGGTCGACTGCGTACCAGTTAATATGGTTTTCCTGAGCGACATTTATTCTTGAGCCAGATAGGTCTGCAATATCATGCATATCACCATTATCAATATCGAAGAATAAGTTAACACTGGAACCAGAACAAGCATCTGTAGCCCATGGAGCATAAGAAGTGTCTTGTTCAGTTAATATATAATGCCAGCCTTCAGAATCGTATGTGGCTGCAAACCCAATACTATCAAAGCAATCTAGTAATTCGGGCAATTCTGAATCAATGAAAGATATTTCCATTATTGATGTATCGATACACCCCGTTTGATTATCGGTAACAATAGCGCTTATAACAGATGAAACGGAATCAGTAAAGTCAACTGAAATTTCCCATGGATTTGTTTGTATTGATACCTCACCGCCTGTTACGAACCAGTTTATACTATAATTCGGGGTTTCATCGGCAGAGTACACCATACTGGTAGCAAAAGGGCAAGGCGATTGTTCTCCATTAACCGATAGAACAGGAGGAACATTAATACTCCATATTGCCGAATCGCTGCCAGAACAATTACTGGTATCGGTATAGAAATAATAGACATTCCATGTCCCTGCTCCATAATCAGAGGGAGAAATTGTTGTTACTGCCTGATCGTTAATTCTGTAAATACCTCCTTCGGGAGTACCTCCCAAGAGTGTAAATACGGAATCATATGTACACATAGATTGAATCTCATCCAGGTTTACATCAGGTGTTATCGGGGAGATTATTTCGTGGGTTTCAATTATACTGTCACCACAACCGGTTAATGCATTGTTGATTTGAACTGAATTGATTTGTGTTCCAATAGGTAGATCATCAACGATTATTTGACCATCGGAACTTGGCAATTGTTGTTTAAATGCGCTTTCGTTGTTGAAATCCACCAGGAAAATGTCGTCGTCTAAAGCCCCATCAACCATTATTATCATTTGTCCATTCTCATTGCAGTGCAAGGGGCTTGTTGTTATTAAGTCGGTTATAACAATGTTAGATGGGTTGTTTACAATTTCTGTAAAAGCATCTTCAGATGCGCATAAAGTAGTTGGTTGCAACAAATGAATACCATTTATGCTCGATCCTGGAGGAATATTTGAAAGATAAAGTTGATTATTCTCAACAGTATCAATCCTATCAAAAATATTGTCACCGTTATAATCAACATTGTAAACATTCCCGTTCTGCGAGCCGGAGAGGGTGATTCGTAAAACTCCCTGGTCAAGGCAGCTTGCAGGCTGTGTTAATGTTACTAACTCAATAGAAGCGGGTTTTAATCCATTTATAGTTCCTAATGCGGGATATGTGCTGCTGCAATGGGTTAAAGTGTCGGTTATTTGCAATCCGGAAATGGTTGTTTCGGTACCAATACCTTCAAGAACAATAGATCCATTCTCAACAAATCCATACAATTCCGTTGAATTATCGTTGTTGAAATCAATAGAAAAGATGTTTGTTTCAGGAGCACCAGATAGTAAAATAGTTACAATACCAGAATCGATGCATGTTACCGGATCGGTAAACAAAACATCGTTTATGATATAAGCAGCAGGGCTGTTAACAGTTCCCGAATAGTCACTGTTTGTAACACATGAGGTGGAAGAATTGGTGATCGAAAGGTTGAAAAATTCTGTTCCAACAGGCAACGAATCAAGGAGTATTTCCCCGGTTTCTACAGAGTTTGTGTCATCAGCGATTCCATCATTTGTAAAATCTATATAATATACCTCAGATTCATTTCCATTGGCTAATTGAATCTCAGCAGAACCTCCAGTACCACATGTAACAGGATTGTTAATGGTGAAATCACTTATGCCAGCAACCTGTGGTGTGTTTATTACGTAAGTCGAATCTTCTAAAGTACTACAACTTCCTAGGCTTACCGAAATATCAGAGTAATTGCCTGACTGAAGATTGCTTAACAAAATTGCTCCTGATGTGTTCGATGTTCTGTTAACAGGAGCAATTGCTGTTTCATTAAAGCTGTATCCCACTGAATATAGGGTAGATGTGGTCAATCCATTTATGGCTAAGCTGCCATCTGCGAGACTACAACCAGATATGTTAGTTGGTACTATTGTGTAAGCAGGTGAAGAATTTATTGAGATAGTTGTTGTATTAACACTATTGCTTGAAGGTATTGTAGAAGAAAGGGCAGTTACACTAATAGCTCCAATATTTCCTATATGGGTTTCATCCGGTTCAACTGTAATTGTTGGGATTGTTGTTATTACGGTACCTGTTTCGCCAGTAGTAAGTCTTATTCCTGCCGGTAATATCCATTCATATGTTTCGGCATATTGAATAGCAGTGACAGAATAGATTGCTTCCTGACCGGAACATATAGCCTGAGGTTGCTGTATAAATACCGGATCGGTAAGTTTACAACCTATTCCATCAAAAAGGATATCATTTGTATATACAAGTTCGCTGGTTACATTACATGAATTGATTACGCCTCTGGCAGCAATTTGAACAGCAGTTCCAGGGTCAGTATTCATTGTAACACTAACAGACCTGCCAAGTCCTTCTATTGTTCCTGTTTGCCCGCCAATACTCATTCCGGTTGGCAATATCCAGGTGTATGTATCAGCTCCAATATCATGTATACGATAAGTATAGCTTTGTCCTTCACATACTGAATTCTCCTGTGTTGAAAATACTGGAGTTTCAAGAGTTCCACCTAAATTAATCGGGTTACTACATATGGTATAAGGAGTTGAACACTGGGGAACATCAACCGATACACAAATGGCGCCACCCTGGCCTCCTTCGACATTGAATGTCATTGTTGTATCGTCGGGTATGCTGATGATTTCAAATTTTACAGCATCAGAAATTGATATTCCGTCGCTTATATTATTTGTTGAAATTCTCACCCATCCTGAATTGCCCTGGTTAAAGTCAAATTCACCCAGAGAATGCCAGATACCATCTTCCGGGGCAGAGCCCAAATTCACATACATATCCTGTTGTCCATTTGCATGGTTAATTGTTACAG
>JAHEEB010000054.1 GCA_024640925.1 Bacteroidota bacterium
TACTCCTGGCAATTATTACAACGAAACACTTCAGTGGATGAAACAGAATCAAGAGGTACCTTTTTGCCTTCAAAAGTTCCAGTCATTCCAATGGTTACATTAAAAGAACCTGATACAACACTGTCATCCTCTATTTTCCCCTTTACATATATGTCAACCCCACTGATTCCGATGGTAGATTTAGCAACGCAATTTTCGATTGTACCCTCAAATTCAATCCCGTAATTTTCCGAGCTTGGAAGGTCAAAACGAATCAGAAGGTCACCCTCAAAATCTTTTTCATTCTGACTTACAGGTGCAACAAATGTCCCCGATATGCCATCAGTAGCTACCCAATTCCCTAACCAAAGACCATTTACATTGCTGCCTGCAGTCTTGTTTTCTTCCTTTTCGCATGACGAAAGACCAAAAATAAAGACAACTGATAGAAAAAGTAATATGCATTTTTTCATTGTTTTCAGTTTATGTATGTTTAATTTATTTTTTTATGTGAAAGCATCGATTGTCCCTGTTCTGGCAGGAACCTAAAAGAGGTATCCGATTTTCATAAACAATCTCGGATACATAATTAAGGAACTTGCCGGTGCTTCATTCGATGGAAGAAAATAATACCCGAAACAGGATTGAAATTGAAGCGACATTTCAATTTGACCGATCTGATAAGCAGGACCGGCAATAATGCCATTTTCAATACCCCACAGCGAATTGACGAAATCGTCCGATGCAATATGTCCTAAATTTCCGAACCCTCCTATTTCGGCATGAAAAGGTGTTTCGGGAAACTGAGCAATAAACTGAAATCCAAAAGAAGTCCGGTTGACAGAAATTTTGTCGGTATAAAATGATTCCAGGTTGAGCTTTTCATGTTCCATATTTACACCCAAACGAAGTGTTTCATTCAACCTATAGTTGTAGGAAAGATTAAAAATGGCATGTGTTTCAGGGTCAATCCAAATTTCATAATCCGGATTATCAAAATCAATATAGGCACTGTTTTCGATTTTAATGTTCATACCAGCAGAAAGTGAAACAACATTTTTGCTTTTCTGAGAAAAGAGATTCATCTTTAAAAGCAAAGCGGAAAAAATGAGAAATAAAATCTTTTTCATAGTATAATGTTTTAATGGAATTTTTCCATTTGGTTATATTATGAAATGAACGATATCATTCCTTCGTTACAAAAAGGATCAAAAAAAATCTTGGAAAAAAGTACAAAAAACTAATTTTACTTTAACAGATCAGGCCTTTTCACGAAAGGGTTGTTCAAAAAGGTGTATATCCTTGTGAATTGGCCACAAAGGCAAAGCTCTCAAAGATTCACAAATTTTTTATTTTAAAGAGATTAACCTTAGAGATATTTTTGTGTCTTAGAGGCTTCGTGGCTATTTTAAACTTTTTGGATAGCCTATGATCAGCAATAGATCTGGTTTTAGCCATGCAATTTGAAAACTTTCTATGGTTCGTTGCCTTTTATGTTTCTGCTGAATTGTTCTACAATCGGAAAACAATCAATAGTCTAACAATAAATAGTTTTCGTGGAATTACATAAAATTATATAGAGGGAAAGGTTGACAAGAGAAGGTTAGGTATTGTAAATTAGAGCAGAAAAATAGTCCACAACTTAATTATTGTAAGCACAAGTATGTTTACAACAATTTGTATAATGATTTTCATTAAAAATAAACGGAGCAAGCCGAAAATCCGATTCAAGAGTAGGCAGAAATAAAATCATTATGCCATTAACAGCACTTGCCATTGAAACCATAGTAGATATAGCCAATGCTATATTTACTAGCTTTATTAAACCCGAAAAGAGAAAATACCCTGAGTTAATAAACGACAACCTTGTCTCTATTGGTCTTGCCACAGGATACTTCTTTAACTTTATTGATATGACTGCCAAAACAATTCAATATACAGGCGGTTTGGATATCTATTCTTCAACTGCGGATAGGAAGCCTGATTTAACTAAACCTGCTATTCATTATTCAAAAGATAATATTAAAGTTGAAATTATTATGCCCAAAAGACTCAATATGTATAATTTTGCTGCATGCGAAAAAGAATTTACACTTTATAAAACCGGTTTCTTTTTTTCAGAAGCTAACGGCAGAAACTATGGAGTTAATTATGCTACTATGGAAACAAATAAGGACACAATATTAAGAATTGTTGATTATGCCCGACCAATAATTGCGTCCAAACCTTTCTATGAACAAATCTTAATGGTTCCAATCGAGACGGATGAAAGATGGGAGAATACTCAGTTAGCTGAAATTACTGCATTTAAAAAAACACTTGAAGTTTTGTTAAATAGGTCTTATGGTACTCTTCCAAACAAGTTAAGCTTTATGGATATTGGATAGGGTTTTATTATAAAAGCTTGAATTGACATGAAATTTTCATGAAAAAGATTATGGTTGACTTGAGTGATTTAAATTGGTAAAAAACAGAGATAGGAATAGTTAGATATAATTTTGTGATGGTAAAACAACAAAATTTGTTAATTTCCCTGATAATATATTGTATGTAACCTTGCATCAGTCTGCTTTATTTGACATATGAAATTAGTAAAAAAAAGATTACTAAAACATTTGTTTTATCTTGTTATCCGGCGGATATACATTACCTATTATTGGAAGTCGCCCCGGACAATGCCTGCTGTAAATCACCCTCATGTTGTGGAAATAGAACTTACCAATAACTGCAATTTGAACTGTGTGCATTGTCACAGAAGTAAAATGGATAGAAAGCCTGGCAATATGGATCTTTCTGTATTCACAAAACTTATTGACGAAATAGCAACCTACCCAATCGCTTTTTTGCGAATAGTAGGACAGGGTGAATCGGCTCTTCACCCTTTATTTCCTGATCTGATGAGATATGCATCAGGCAAGTCAATAAAAATTGAACTTACCACAAACGGGACAATTTTTGATTTGTATTCAATAGAAGAAATATTACAATGGGATATTGATATATTAGGCATATCGGTAGATGGATTAGATAAAGACTCTTATCATCAAATTCGAAGAGGAGGCAATTACGAAAAATTAGTGACAAATATCCAAACCTTTTATTCCACACGAAATAAAACAAATAAAAAATACCCCCTGGTTTGTTTGCGAAACGTAATCTTCCCGGATAACACAACACAACAATTAAAAAATTTTAAAGAGAGTTGGCAAGATTCAGTCGATATGATTTTATTTAATACCTTAACAACCTGCCAGAAGCCAGTAGATAAACAATATTTAAGCCGTTGCCGTTGCAACGAATTATTTTTCGAAGCGCATATACGTTATGATGGAAGTGTATTGCTATGTCAAAATCAATTTTTATATGGAACTAATGAGGTAATTGGAAATATGAAAATCAGTAGCCTACGACAGATTTGGAAATCAAACCGTTTAAAGGAAATGCGCATGCTTCATTATAAAAGGGATTTTCCTCAACCCTGTAAAATGTGTTTTAGCAACAACAAAAATCTTGAGAACTATACCAATTCACGCTTATACAACTCTTCTAAGAATAAAATAATTAACGTCCTAAATAAATTTATTAACCTGACGTGATTGCAGGTTATTCCTTTCTAAATCAAATTGAATTTCTGCACAAAAATTAAAAGTATTGACAAAAACCAGGTATTAACTTAAGTGTTCGCATTAAAGAATTCTTTGTGGCTCTGTTGTCCTTCGTGATAAAAAGTATGATAAAGTCACCTCAGTGGTCAAAAAATACAACCTCAAAGGCTTTTGTAGAACTGTTTCGAATTGGACACCCCGTCCATAATTGGACAGATTTATTCCCGGTATAAAATACCTAACAACTTAAATTTCAGCGAATAAAAAAACACTGGCACGCAATTCGTTTTGTCCACCCCGAAACTAATTATTGTATGGACAGAACAATCTCAAACGCTGTAAAGCAAAAAAGAAAAACCGGGCAAATTATCAGGAGTGTTGGCATAGGAATCGTTTTCATTGCAATCATTTTATCCTTTCGGTTTTTCATAAAGCCTGCCATACAAAAGAATGAATTTTACACCGACAGCACTGAGATTGGAAATGTTGAAGCCTCTATAACAGCGTCGGGAATTGTTTTGCCTGAATTTGAAGAAATCATTACAAGTCCTATTCAATCAAGAATTGTAAAAATCAATTACAATACAGGCGAAAAAGTTAAGCCTGGAGATCCCATATTATTGCTCGATACAAAAATTACTGAGTCGTCTCTTGAAAAACTCAAGGATGAACTGAGCATGAAAAAGAACAATGTAAACCAGCTAAAACTTCAACTCGAAAAGAATCTGATCGATTTAAAAACCCAATACGAAATCAGAAAACTACAGGTTGAAAACATGGAAACAGAACTTGAAGAAGAAAAGTACCTCGATAAAATAGGAGGAGGGACAAAAGAAAAAATAGAAAAAGCGGAGTTGAACCTGAAAATATCGAAGCTGGAATTAGAACAAATCCGCCAAAGCATAGAGAATCAGGAAAAATCGATACAAGCCAATGTGTTGGGACTAAACTATGAAATAAGTATTCAGCAAAAAAGTGTAAACGAATTACAGGATAAACTGAATCAATCGACCATTACTACCAGCAAAGATGGCGTGGTAACATGGATTAATGATCAGATTGGAAAAAATATAAATGCCGGTGACGAACTGGTTAAGGTTGCCAACCTTCAAAGCTATGAAGTGTCGGGCAAAATTTCCGATATGTATGCCGAGAAACTGCATATAGGTAGTACGGTTATCGTTCGAATAAACGAAAATACTGAGGTGAGGGGAGAAGTAGTAAGTGTTTCGCCGGCAGTATCGGGCAATATCATCGATTTTAAAATTAAACTGGCTAAAAAAGATCATGAATTGCTACGGCCTAATTTAAAAGTAGATGTTTTTGTCGTTACAGCATTTAAAGAAAATGTTTTACGCCTAAAAAACGGTGCTTTCTATAAAGGAGCAACCAAACAGAATGTGTTTGTTGTCGATGGTAACAAACTGGTCCGGCGAGAGGTTGAGTTTGGTGAAAGCAATTTCAATTATGTCGAAATAGCCAAAGGACTAAAGGAAGGAGAGGAAGTGGTGGTTTCGGATATGACGGATTATGAAAGGCATGAAAGGATTACAGTGAAGAGTGATTAGTGATCGGAGATCGGGGATCTGTGATGAGTAAAAAGTAAACAAAGTATTGAAGTGTACTAATGAAAAGGATTTTTAATATAAAATATTTGAGTGGGAATTTTCCTTTACCGTTTTTCGTATTGGGTTTTATGACTATTTTCTTCAGTCTTTATTCAAAAGGACAAACCTACACGCTGGACCAGATAATTCAAATTGCACAGGAAAACTCGCCTGAAGCAATGAAAATCAAAACATACAAGGAAAACAAATACTGGCAGTGGAAAACCTACAAATCGGAATACAAACCCCAGTTGGTTTTGAATTCTACCCTTCCTTCGTATCAAAAACAATCTATAGCTGTGCGACAGGAGGATGGAAGCATTTTATACCGCGATGTGAACCAAAGTCAAGCCTATGCAGGTCTTACTCTGGAACAGAATATTGGACTTAGCGGGGGAAAATTAACTCTCAGTTCCGATTTAACCCGGCTTGACGATTATAATCTGAATACAGGCAGCTATAGTGGTTCCCCATTTTATATCGGACTCGAACAACCCTTATTTGCTTTCAATAATTTAAAATGGATGAGACGCATAGAACCCATAAAATACGATGAATCGATCAAGGAATTTATAGAGGGCAATGAACAAATTGCTTATAGCTCTTCCACTTTATTTTTTAACCTGCTCATCTCTCAAATCAATTACCAGATTGCCTATACAAATAAAATAAATGCTGATACCATTTACAAAATTGGAATGGAAAAATATTCCATGGGTAAAATATCGAAGAATGAGTTGTTGCAGTTGAAATATGGAGCTATTACCGCCCAAAAATCAATAGCAACTGCCAGTCTTGCAATTAAAACCTCGTTACTGGCATTGAGTTCTTATATTGGAATAAAGGAGTCAGATAATATCCAATTAGTCTTACCCGACAGCATTAGCCGGATTCAGATTCATGATTCACTGGCATTGGAAAAAGCCATGGAAAACAGCAAGCTCTCCATTGAATTCAAAAGACAGTTGCTTGAAGCCCGTCGCGATGCTGAGAAAGCCCGCAGAGAAAGCAGGCTAAATGCCAGTTTATATGTTAGTTACGGGAAAACAAACATTGCCAATACTTATTATGATATCTATGAAAATCCGCAACCCTTGCAAACGCTGAATATTGGACTAACAATTCCTATTCTTGACTGGGGCAGGTCAAAAGCCACACGAAAAACTGCTGAAGCAAACTTAAAACTTGTGGAATATACGGTACATCAAGATGAGATAAACTTCCGGCAAGAGGTAATTACAGAAATCGAAAACTTTCGAATGCTCCAGGATTTTATTGAATACACTTCAGAAGCTGACCAGACAGCGGCCGAGAGATACGAGATAACTAAACTAAGATACTTGGCCGGCGATATTAATTTAACTGATTATAATATTGCCCTGGAAGAAAAGGATCAGGCAAAACAGGATTATATAACAGCTTTGCGCGATTATTGGCTGACCTATTTTTCCATCAGGATATTAACTTTATATGATTTTAAGAACAATGAGTTATTAACAGTGATCAGTGATCAGTGATCAGTGATCAGTGATCGGTGAACAGTAAAAAGTAATCAGATAACATAATAATATGCTCAAAAACTATATTAAAATAGCCTGGAAAGTACTCCTTCGGAAGAGGTTGTATACTGCTATAACGCTTTTCGGAATTAGTATAACACTCATGTTTGTAATACTAATCAGTGCATTTTATAACCATTTGAATGCATACGAATCGCCCAGGACGAAATTTGACAGGGTTTTATCCTTAACTATTGTTAGATATTATCAAAAAATGGATGATGGCAAAACAGGGAATGAGAATAATTCGCCACCATCATACGATTTTATTAAAAAATATGTAAAAACCTTAAAAACACCGGAAGCTGTTTCAGCCATATCCTTTATGCCCGAGTATATTGATGTTTATAAGAATCAGAAAAAAACAAGTTTGGTACTACGCTATACCGACAGCGAATTATGGAGTATTGCTGATTTTCAATTTCTTTATGGCCGGCCATTTAATAACAAAGAATTTCAGAATGCAGAAAGACTGGCTGTAATTGATGATTACACAGCAAAAATACTCTATGGCACTGATAATGCTATTGGCAAAGAAATACAGGTAAATAATAATACACTTAGAATTTGTGGCGTTATTAAAAGCGTT
Organism: Bacteroidota bacterium; assembly: GCA_024640925.1. Classification (GTDB taxonomy): domain Bacteria; phylum Bacteroidota; class Bacteroidia; order Bacteroidales; family UBA10428; genus UBA10428. The sequence goes on from JAHEEB010000054.1 coordinate 7,340, forward strand.
GGAATAACCCGGCTGAGGTTAGCCGGGAATATTTATATGCCAGTTACGGTTGAGCCGGCCAATTTATCTAAAGAAATAACTGGTCGTTTCACAGCCCTCGTTTTAGCTAAGAACAAAGGTGATTTTAAGGAAATTAATGCTGAATTCCAGAATGTAATCAAGAATATTCAGCTACCCGACGATGGTTCTGGCCGAAATAGTTTGGAAGCTATTCTGGATAAAGGTTTTTTCAGTGCAATAGTAACAGCATTCAATATTCCCAGGAAGAAATTAGCACATATCATTTTTATAACAATAAGCATGGTCTTACTGTTCTATTTGATACTGCCATCAATAAACCTGGTAAATATTAATGTAAACCGTATTTATGAGCGTTCCTCAGAAATTGGTGCACGTAAAGCTTTTGGAGCATCATCCGGAAATATTATCAAACAATTTCTCATCGAAAACATATTCATTACCATATTAGGAGGGATATTGGGCTTTCTTTTTGCTTTTATTGCCATTCAAATCATAAATGCAAGTGAATATATATCTGCAACTCACCTGAATATCGATTTTAAAACGGTAGTGTTCGGGATATTTGTAAGCATGATACTGGGAATTCTTTCAGGTGTTTTGCCTGCATGGAGAATGTCAAGACTGAAAATTGTAAACTCTTTAAAACAAGATTAAAATGCAGAAGAATATTTATAAAATCATCTGGAAAAGAAGGAAACGAAACCGGTTTTTGCTTCTTGAGTTTTTAATCTCTTTTGTTGTGACTTTTGGTATCAGTATATTTCTGGTAAATTATGTGATAAACTATAATAAGCCTCTTGGATTCAACTATCATAATATTTGGGAAGTTTACCTCGAAGCCAAAGGTGATAAATCGAACAGAGATATCGATGCTGAAATAAAATCTATTCTGGATAGAATTGAATCATATGACCAGGTTGAGTCTGTTGAAAAACTAATGTTCAATTGTCCGTTTCGGTTTAATTTCACCGTCATCAACAAATTTTCATATAAAAATGAAAAAAACATCAGGCCTTATGCTTTCTGTACAGGTGATAAATTCGACGATGTATTTCAAATCAAACTTGTCGAAGGAAGATGGTTCAATTCATCCGATAATGCTTCGAAATTCAGACCAGTTGTAATCAACCGGAAATTAAGAGATGAACTGTTTGGAAATCGAAATCGAAAAGTAATCGGTGAAGTTGTAAATGTTATGAATAACCAGCAATGTGTAATTGTTGGTGTTATTAATGAATTTCGGTATCTGGGAGATTTTTCAAAAACATCAAACTGTGTATTTGTAAGGACAACAGATGACAAAGGGCTGAACTATTCGCAAGATATAGAAGAAAACTCAACAATTTTCGGGGGATATGATAATAGTTATCTTCGTGTAAAACCTGATGTTGCCATAGATTTCGAAGAAAAAATTTATTCCGAATTAAGGAATGATTACCCCAATTGGCTTATAAAATTCACAACATTAGAAAAAGTAAGAGAAAACTATTTTAAGCGAGTATGGATTCCTATGATTATAATATTACTTATCGCAGGCTTCCTGATTTTTAATGTTGTTCTTGGATTGTTTGGCGTACTCTGGTACAACATCTCACTTCGCAAATCGGAAATTGGGTTGCGGATGGCTGTTGGTGCTAATAAAGGTGAAATTTACAGGCATTTTATTGGAGAAATGCTGGTACTGGCAACCCTGGGAATAATTCCAGGTTTAGTAATTGCAGTACAGTTTCCCATTTTAAAGGTGTTTGAAATGGAATATAAGGTATATATTATAGCCATGTTGATAGCAATTGTACTGATTTATTTGCTGGTGACTATTTGCTCACTTATACCAAGCGCCCAGGCAACAAAAATTCAACCAGCAGAGGCTTTGCATGAGGAATAAATAGATAACGAAAAATCGTATGATAATGAATAGTTTCAAACTAACCTTAAAACTTCTGCAACGGAATAAAATATTTTCAGTAATTACTATTCTGGGTATGGCAATACCGTTGATGTTTCTTATGATTATTATCACTTCTGTATCTCATTTTACTTCGTATTCATCACCCGAGACTGATTTCGGAAGAGTTGTTTATGTTGATGAGCTTAAGTTTTCTATTAAAAGACCGAATGGATTTGAAGGTAATATGACTGGAAAGCCTTCATACGATTACATTAAGAATTATGTCAAAGTAATGAAATCACCTGAAAGAGTTGGTGTTATTTCAAGTTTAGAGACGTACAATATATATTTAAATAATAAAAAGCAGGTTCTGAAAGCAGCTTTTACCGATGACGATTTTTGGTTGATAGCAGATTTCAATTTCATTGAAGGAAGGGCATTTTCTAAATCAGAAGTTGAAAATGCACAATTAGTTGCTGTTATTGATGAGTCTACCAAAAATATGGTTTTTGGTGATGAGAACGCTGTTGGCAAAAAAATGAAAATATTTAAAAGGATTTATACCATAACAGGCGTTGTAAAAAACGTGGATATTTCTCACCAATACACTCATTCAAATATTTGGATGCCAATTACTACTTCCGAAAAATACCTGGTAAAAGATATTTTTGCACCCGGTTGTACAGCATTATTATTAGCCAAAACAAAATCACATATTCCACAAATTCAAGCAGAGTATTCGCAGCGAATAAAAAATTTTCCCTTAGGTAGTTATGAAGGGCTTACCAAAATAAGCGGAGAATTAAGCACTGATTCCTATTACAAAAAAATTCAACGAATTTTCCAGGACTTATTTTCTTTCTATATTAAAGAATCCTATATTCTATACCTGGCTTATGGTATCATCTTTTTCTTTTTCATATTGCTTCCATCTATTAATTTGTTCTATATTCATAGTAGTCGAATAAATGAGCGCTCATCAGAAATTGGGGTTCGTAAATCTTTTGGAGGATCAAAAAGGGTTATTTCCAACCAGTTTATAATTGAAAATGTGTTTATATCCCTGATAAGTGGTTTGATTGGATTTGTTTTTGCCCTGGTGTTTTTCTGGTTTATAAACAAATCTAAATTAATACCCGGTCTCTCAATTGTTCTTAGCGTTAAAAGTTTGGCTTTTTGTGTTTCGATGTGGCTGGTTTTTGGTATTATTTCAGGAATACTTCCAGCACTGAGAATGAGCCATATTAAGATTATTGCAGCCCTTAATCAGCAAGAAATGCATAAAAAGGTAATATTTTTTACCAGAAAAATTAGGCGGCTGAAAATTTTACTAATAGTTGAGTTTGCTCTTTCCTTTATATCCCTGGCTTTAATTTTAACTTTTATTTTTCATTTTCAAAAAAACAATACATTTCCACTGGGATTCGATTTTAACAATGTTTACCAGATTTCTGCAAATAATTATGACGAAAATGATTTGGGATGGTTTGGTGAAAGCGATATGAACCAAGAAATAAGCGAAACAATTAAGTCAAAAAAATTTGTCGAATACTATGGGAAATGGGAATCAAATGAGCCATACCATGATGGACATACCATAATTAATTGCAGAATCAATTATAAAGACAAGGAACTAAAAGATGAATTCTATTGTACGTTCACCGGGGAGAATATGGACAAAATTTTTAAACTCCATATTATTGATGGAAGGTGGTTCAACAAATCTGATGAAGGACTAGATAACACAATTATAGTGTTGGATGAATCATGCAAACAAAAAATTTTTGGTGATAATAGAGCTGTTGGTGAATCTATCGATATTTGTGGTAATAAATGCATGGTTATTGGTGTAATTGACCACTATAAATATCATGGAGAATTCTCTTTACCGGTTTGTTTGATTTTTGCAAAAGGAAGATTCAACAATTTAAATATAAATTCTTATGCAAAGGAGAAGACGGACTTCTTTAGGGTAAAACCTGGAACTAATGAAGAAACAGT
>JAHEEB010000534.1:0-2662 GCA_024640925.1 Bacteroidota bacterium
AAAATATCATTGACCCAGGCAAACAGCCTGAAAAAATGAGAATATTTATTCTTTTTTACGGCGTGTTAGCTTTGTGGTGGGACAAATCATAAATTCTTTCTAAAATACTATCTCCATAAACCTTTGCTAATTCTAATTCTTCGAGGTGTACATAACCGATATAGCAATGACAGGTTTCGTTTTCGCATAACCTGGAATATAAAACCGATTCAAAGCCGGCATTATAAATGTTTCCAATACATGTAGAATGAAAGTGGCACCTGGTAATATCCCCATTGCCCTTTACACTGAATACTTTATCTCCGGTACCGCAGATTTTTCCTTTGGTTTGATAAACCTTGTTATTTGTATTAAAGAGCGGATCGATGGAATTTAAAAACTGAACGTCGGCACTGGAATAATAGTCTTTTTCGTGTTTATAGGCATTAATCCATATATAGGTTGAAGGGTTCAATTCTGAGCGAAGCCTTGAAATAACTGTGAAATCTTCTTTCATTCCCACACAACCTACGGAATGCCGAATGTTAGAACTATCAAGGGAATTGCATTTGCCGGTAAACTCTGATAAACTTACCTGAGAGGGATGAAAAGAACACCAAAGGGCTACCGTTTTGTTATTTACGCTTTCAATCCACGATAATTTTCCTGATAAATTGGTTTGTATTACTACCTTTTTCACGTTAGGAAGATGGGAAAGTTTTATTATTCCCTCCTGATAATAGTTGTGAATTAAAGCTTCGCCAAATGGAGTAAACATTATTTCCAACTGATTTTCCTGTTCCTGTGCCCATTTAATGAATCTGTCGAGTTCAGATTTATCGTTATGAAGATTAACAGGACTTATTTCTTTCTTTGCAAACGGGCAATAGAAACAGCTGTAATTGCAGCCTGATAAAGAACCCCTGTACAATATCTTCCAGTTCTTCATTTTCAGGATAATTGAAACAAGTTCATCTTTTCTTTCATGCTGTTGCTGTAAAACAAGGGGCCAATAGCATCGGAATAATCAATTCCCCTGCTCGTAAGACGAATGGTTGATGAAACGCTGCATAATTCCAGCTTCTCAAGTTCGATTATAACAGGGAAATCTTCTAATACGTTCGTTTTGAAGAGGTGGAAATAGAATTCACAATCTAATCCACCGATATGTAAAAGCGATTTAATGACAAACCGCCTCTTTTGTTCATCCATATTAAGATAGATTCCATATTTAATGGTACTGAAATCTTCGGGGTTGAGGCTGCAAAAAGTATTGATAATATGTTCCGTGCTTTTTCGCAAAACAGCATATTCAAAACTATAATGAAGATCCTTGGTATAAGATCGTGCACCTGCCCCCAATCCAATCATACCATCCTGTTGGCAGCAATATTCCGGAAGGGTGTTTTTCAATTCTTCTTCTTTTCTAAAAAAGCGCATTGACATTTGGTTAAATCCGTTCCGACCCAGTGTTTTACGGGCTAGTTCATATAATTCAATCCGGTTGTCGCTCCATTGTTTCATGGTCTTGGAACAAGCTGTTAAAGGCCGGATGTACAGGGGATATAAAAACACCTCGTTATTGTTGAACTCTTCCATGCTATTAAGCGAATAATTCAAGGATTGGGCAGTTTGGTTTTCGTATCCGTAAATTAAATCGATATTAAACTGGGGAAAACGGGCATTCCGAATCATGGAAAGGGAATTCTTTACAGTTTCTATACTATCGGGGCGGCCCATTTTGCGGTATTCTTTCTCAATAAAACTCTGAATCCCTATACTTACTCTGGTTACACCGATTTCTTTCAGAAAAGCAATTTTTTCTTCAGAAACAGTTGCCGGTGAACATTCGATTGAGCAAGGAACCTTGCTAAAGTCGACTTTAAAATGTTTTTTTATGAGTTCAAAAATGGTTGTTAGTTGTTTTAAACTCAAAATAGTTGGTGTTCCTCCACCAATAGCCACTCTGCTTATAGTAAAACTTTTAAGTTCACTTGCTATTGTTTCAGCCTGGACCTTTAACTTTTCTATATACCTGTTTATTAGTTCCTCTTCGGGTTTTGGCAGGGTAAAGAGGTTGCAAAAGCTGCAGCGCATTTCGCAAAAAGGAATATGCAGATAGAGAAAAACGGAATGTTTGTTCTCTTTCTCCCATGCCTGCGATATTTTAATTGGCTCATCGAGATGGCGGTATGCCATTTTATGCGGATAGGAATAAGAATACCCTATGTATCTGTTATCGTTAATGTGTTTTAGAAGATCCATCAGCTGTTTGTTGAATCGAAAATGAAATGTGAATAAGGAACATTAAGTACATGAGGGTGAGCAATACGATGTCCGTAGAAGCCGTCCTCACCATAACAAGTGCCATGGTCGGAACAATATATATGAAACGATTTGTTCCGGTTGCGGAAAATACTCATCAATACAGGCCATTGTTTATCTATATATTCAAGTGCTGCGCCATGCGACTCTATGTCATCGCCCTGTTCGCGGGTTCTGTTTTTGCAATAAAAGAAATTGGGCTGGTGCAAGGCAGACAGATTAATAAACAGAAATATCTTTTTATCCTTTGGTATTTCTGAAATTACTTTTTCAGCCAGATTAAACTGTTCAAAAGCAGAATCGGGATTAGTTACTCCTAATGAAGGATTCCAGAAGCTTTGATTAAACATACCAGGAA
>JAHEEB010000534.1:2731-4277 GCA_024640925.1 Bacteroidota bacterium
TTTATTAAAAAAGCCAACCCCGCCTATACATATTGTCTCGTATCCACGGTTGAAAAGAGCTTTTACAATGTTTGGTTCTTCAAATACGAAGGTGTTTGGTCCGGTAGTTTCGCTTCCCATAAATGTGGAAGCAAAGAGTCTTTCGTGTTTGCTGCTGTTGCCAGGATTTGGCAGGAACCCTGCAAAAAAAGCACTGTGAGAAGGAAACGTAAATGTTCCGGGGGAATGGCGTTTTTCCCATCCCTCACGAGGAAGATAATTAGCAATATTTGGGGTTTTGCCCTGTTCGAAATATTGTTGGGCAACATCGTACCTAAGAGTATCAAAGGTTACCAGAACAATATCCATATTGCCAACAATATGGTTCATGTTAAAAGTGCTCATAAAAACATATCCTTTATATCGAGGATATTATCAATTATCTTATCTGCTACATGAATGGTTTCATTTCTATTATAGTCCTTGCGGATTAAAATTGAATAGATACCGCAATTATTTGCCCCACAGATATCGGTTTCGGGATTATCGCCAATGTATACGGTTTCGTTGGCTGTTATACTCAACCTTTTTATTGCGCATTCGAAAATTTCTTTCTGTGGTTTAGTATAACCAAGTTCACCGGAAACGAATATGTTGCCGGAAAAAATAGCATCGAGTCCCGAATGAGCTAATTTGCTCCGTTGATTCTTCGACGAGCCATTGGTAATGAGATATAAACCATATTTTTCTGAAAGATGATGGAGTATAGACAAAACTTCCGTATTTGGGGCCAGGTAGTTTCCCATATTCTCTGCAAAGAATTCAAATAAATCAGCAATATTCCAATCCTTCAGTTGAAGTTTTTCTATAAGCCATTCATACAAAAGCTCCCGTGGAATTAATCCTGAATTGTCTTTTTTTAAAACAGACTGAAGGATTTCATCGTTGAAAAGCGATACTTGTTTTAGCAGCTTTGTTACACTTTTTTTGAATGCAAAATCACGATCGATTAATGTGTTGTCGAGATCAAAACCAATGTATTTAATATTTTTTATTTCCATTTATAAGAAACGCATATTCAAATTCTTCAGCAAAGATATCATAAGTGCTTTTACCATTGTATAAATCGCCCAGAAGCATATCACCAAATCCATTTATTTCAACCACATAGGGCGAACATTTTTTGCCTGTTAAAATTACATCTACTCCAGCATAAAACAAACCAGGCATGCATTTAACAGCATCGAGGGCAACTTTACAGATATAATTAAAATCGGAAGATGGATATTGATCCAAAACAAGTTCTATATTTCCCCTGCTGTTTCCCAGATGGAGGTTTGTTATAGCCGTTTTACCCATTCGTACCACAACATGTTTAACCTTATTGTTAATGACAAAAACCCTGAGATCGAATACCTTGTTGCCCAGGAAATTCTTCGGGACCCATTTTTCTATAATTAGTCCTGATTTTCCAAGCTCGTTCACAATCTGTTTTACTTCATTTATGGAGGTGTATTTCCGCAATTTCAGGTTGTTGAATAGCTGGTTATTTGATTTATCCAACTCT
>JAHEEB010000535.1 GCA_024640925.1 Bacteroidota bacterium
GTTAACATCAACGAATTGTATTGATTTTAACCTTGGAGCCATATATATTCATGATACATTGGTTATAAATGGTAATCTACAATTATTAAATAAAGCAGAACTTTATATAGATTCCTCAGCAATATTATTTGTATTTGGAGATTTGGAAATAAATAACCAGGCAATAGTTCAAAATGAAGGATGTATTGTTATTACCGGAAACTTCAAAATTCTGGGCTCGTCAAATGTTGGTTCATTTACAAATCCGGGTGGGCAATTATATATTTTCGATGATACTCCTGAAATGCCTGAAGGTGTTAATTACCAGGATTTATTATGTTCTTTGCCAGGTACCTTTCCTGAAACATGTGGCTATGGGAACTATAATAACCTAAAAGAGTCCAGTATATTTGGTTTTTATAATTCTCTACCTTATAGTAAAAGAATATTTAATTCCGATGGAAATGGCTGTTTTTCTACAGATATTATAAAAGAATATGAGGAGTTGTGTGTTCGTAATTCAAATGTTTATACTCTAGTTGCAGTAGGAATTAATCCTTCTGATATAATTACATGGGATTTTGGCTCCGATGCTACTCCTCAAAAAGCCTATGGCCCTGGGCCTCATGAAATTCTATATAGCCAACCAGGATTTAAATCAATACGAATAGATATTATTTCTGATACTGTTATTTCAATTGATAAATCAAATATTACCCTGGTTCAGGGACATCCTCTTACAGGGGAACTGATTAATGTTGAGGGGACAGATATAAATCCATATCCTTATTTGGATGAAGTATGTAAAGATTCTTCAGGAGAATATTCTGTAGATACCAGCAGTTCTTCAGTTTTTCATTGGAAAATTCCCGATCTGGCAATTGATACTCTTGGTGGTTCTGATATAGTTTTTAATTGGAATGTTACAAAGGGAAATTATCCTGTTTCTGTTCAGGAAATCTCATCAGCGGGTTGTTTGGGCACGGTATCGGAAGGTATTGTTTTGGTGAAGGAATGTTTTGCTGGTAAAATTTTTGAACAGAAAACATATACATTTTCTCCGAACAATGATGGAATTAACGATTATTGGGTAATTGATAATATAACTGACTATCCCGATGCTCAGATATTTGTATTCAACAGAAGTGGTAGAACAGTTTTTCATTCAGATAGAAATTATTTGAATGATTGGGATGGTCGTTATAATGGAAGCATGTTACCTCTTGACAGTTATTATTTTGTCATTGATTTAAAGAAGTATAAAAAGGGCGTAATAAAAGGGATAATCACCATCTTACCGATAGAAATCCGCTAATAGAAATAAAGAAGAGGCTGTCCAAAAAGTAAATTTGCCACCAAGGCAGAAAGTCCCAAAGAATTCACAAAGATCTTATTTAAAAGACATTAACCTTAGTGATACCTTTGTGTCTTAGGTCTTTGTGGCTATTTATCAACTTTTTGGACAATCTCTTTATATAAGGTACCATCAATTAATTAACAATTGGCATCAAAATCTCAGCATCGACCACCGAAGGATCGCTACTATAATAAACCTCTATAGAGTAAGGTGCTGTTTTAAGATTTTTTTCTGAGATATATTTACTAATTGCCTGGTAAGCGGGCATAATTTCGTCATATGACTTGTAGCGAATTGCCACTGCCTTGCATGCCGGAATTTTTCTGTACAGGAAGCCTTCTTTTGGTTCAACTATACTTTTCACCATAAAACCAGCTTCACTTTTTAATTGATCTTCCGGAACAGCCATCGGATCATCATAGAATATGCCCAGGGCATGCTCTCCTAAAGGAATGTTATTGTTTTTTATGAAATCCATTAAAGCAGTAAACTTACTGAACGATTGCATGTAGGGGCCTTTAAATTCATAATATACCATCTGAATTTCAGGAATGTCTTTGACTTCAACCTGCATGGCAGGCGATGAAGTTTTTTCGTTTTGTGCATGTACCTTGTATATGCAGCAGAGAGCCAAAATGGTTAGAAAGGTGATTTTTTTCATTTTCATTATTATTTATAATTAAAAATTTTTATTGGGCTAAAATTACGTTATATGAGTGACAACATCATGTCAGTAGTAAATTTGGTTTGGAATGAAAATTACTAAAATATGTGAATCGGATAATTTTTCTGACACTTTTTAATGGGTTTTTGTGATTCAGCAAACCAATATAACGGATTAACAAAACGGAATTAATAGTAAACTTATCATTGTTAACTACCAAACCGGTAACCTATTCCCGATTCAGTATTGAGTAATATGGGTTTTGCTGGGTTGTCCTCAACCTTTTTGCGTAATTGGGCAATGAAAACTCTCAAATATTGGGTTTGTTCAATGTACCCCATTCCCCAAACTTCTTTTAAGATATATTGATGTGTTAGAACTCTACCTTCGTTTTTGGCTAATAACGACAATAATGAGAACTCGGTTGATGTTAACTTTAATAACACATTTTTCTTGCGTGCCGTGTGATTGGCTAAATCAATAATTAATGAGCCAAATTCTAAAATCGGTTTATCTGAAATTCCCTGGCTTTGACGAATGGCAACCCTGATTCGAGCAAGTAATTCACCTGTGCGAAAGGGTTTTGTAAGGTAATCGTTTGCCCCATTATCAAGGGCTTTTATTATATCATTTTCCGAATTGCGAACGGAAAGTATTATAACAGGTTTGGTATACCATTCACGAAGTTTTTTCAGAATATCGAGGCCATCAAAATCAGGCAGTCCCAGATCGAGAATTATTAAAACAGGCTGTAAAGATGCAGCTAATACCAAACCTTCTTTCCCGGTTGATGCCTCGGAAATCTTATAACCATTTGCCGAAAGGGTAATTTCAAGCAAACGGCGTATTTGTATTTCGTCGTCAATAATCAGTATGGTTCCTTCATGTATCATTCAATCATCTTGTTTATTATATTGGTTCATATCTGAGATTTTAACCGGAAGTTTAATAGTAAATAATGCTCCCCCATTTTCGCGATTTAAAGCCGTAACGGTTCCCTGATGTGCTTCCACAAAACCTTTAACGATGGATAGGCCTAATCCGGTCCCACCAGCTTTGGCCTTTTGTCCACGGTAGAATTTTTTAAAAACCAGCGGCAGTTCAGTTTCAGGAAATCCATTACCACGGTCCATTACCTGAATTGTAAGATAACCATTATCGTAATAAAACTTAAGTCTGATTCGGCTTCCTGCAGGTGCATGTTGAGTTGCATTTAATAGTAAATTATGCAGAACTTGCTCCATTAATCCAAAGTCGAAATATACCAAGGGCATGTCTGATGGAATTATTATTGATAATTTAAAAGGTTTTAGCTCATTTTTTAAATTGTCGGCTACCTTATTTGCTATATCGTGAACATCGCACCAGTCGGGATGTAGCGTAATCCGACCTGATTCAAGACGTGACATGTTTAACAGATTCTCAATAAGTCTATTTAATCGGACAGAAGCAGTACTGATTTCTGAGTATAATTTAAGTTTAATTTCTTCAGGGTAACTCTGACTCAGAAGTGTGTCCGAGGCTCCTATGATTGTAGCTACCGGAATACGGAACTCGTGTGAAATGGAATTGAAAAGGGTTTTGTAAAGTTTATCCGATTCGGTTAACAAATAGGCTTTTTTTGCGGCGTTTCGTAGAATTTCTCGTTCATATTTACCAGATATCTGGGATAGAAAAGCATTCCAAAACTGTTCTTCACCTTGCGTTAATAACGTACTGTGTTTAACGACAATAACCCCCATGTTTTCATTAATTCCTGCTAATGGATAAAATGTAAAATCGGTAGATGGCAACGTATTTGAATATTTACCTGCTTTACTGGAATGCTTATATACCCAATCAGCTATACCAAATTCATTTTCTGTTAATTGGATTTTGGTTTCGTTTAGAACCTGTTTGTTAAGGTGGTTAGTTTCTGACTTTAAAAATATGGCACATTCTATATTGAAATATTTATGAATATATTTTTTTGCAACTCTTGACACTTCATCAGTTCCAGAAACCATAGTTAATTCATGGGTAAGCTTGTAAAGAGCATCGGTGCGTTCTTCCCGTATTCTGATTTTTTTCTCCTGTCGACGGATCCTTGATGTTAAAGTCCCATTTAATAGTGCAATAATAAAAAACATAATAAACATGAGCACATCAACAGGTTTATCGATGTGTATTGCAAATTGTGGGGGGATGAAAAAAAAGTCCCAGATTACTGCACATAATGTTGCTGCAACCAATATTGGACCTGTTCCATAAAATAAGGCGAGAATGGATAC
>JAHEEB010000536.1 GCA_024640925.1 Bacteroidota bacterium
ACAAAACAATAAAACAATTTATATCAGAAGATAGTATCGATCCATATATTGTATATCGAAACATTGGTCCTGCCAACATTCTTTGGAATGATATGTCCATTGATCAAAGGTGCATTGAAAATTACAATATATCAGAAATTGCTAACAACAAACTAACTGGCAGGAATTGTATGAATTGCCATTCGTTTAATAAGAATGATCCTGATCAAATGATATTTCATATGCGTGTACCACCAAGCGGAACAATAATTAAATATGATAATCAACTCCATTTTCTTAATACAAAAACCGACAGTACAATGTCTGCCGGGGTATATCCTTCGTGGCATCCATCGGGAAAATACATAGCTTTTTCCGTAAATTTAATACACCAATCATTCTTTGGTCAAACCGGAAAATATGAAATAGTACAAGACGATGCTTCTGATATAGTTCTTCTGGATTTGAAAAAGAACATAATTACTACATGTCCGGCGCTTTCAACAAATAACAGAGAGAATTTACCAACCTGGTCACCCGATGGAAAATACCTTTATTATATTCAAGGAAATCCATTGTGCAAAGAAAATTACCAGAATAACAAATATGACCTGATGAGAATTCCATTTAACGAATCAACCGGAGAATGGGGCAAGGTAGACACAATATTGCTTGCGGGTGTACTAGGCAAAAGTGTTTCATTTCCCGATGTTTCACCTGATGGTAAATGGCTGTTATTCTGCATGGCAGATTATGGATATTTTAATGTTTATACGAAAGAGTCTGATATTTATTTAATGGATCTTGAAACCCGTGATTATATAAGACTTCCGTGCAGCTCCGAGTATATCGAAAGTTATCCAACATGGTCAAGCAATGGAAAGTGGATTATGTTTGTAAGCAAACGAAAAAACAACATATTTTCGCTCCCATGGTTTTGTCATTTCGAAAAAGGGATTGTTTCTGTACCTCTTGTGTTACCACAAAAAAATCCTCATTTTAACGATTCATATCTGAGAAATTTTAACCGGCCAGAATTTGTAAAAGGTAAAGTAAATGTTACTCCAAGGGAAATATTTGAACTCTCGAAACAAAAACCTTTAAATTCCAGATTTGATCCAAATGTTGATATTGATGCATTATCTGGCGCTACCCGTATTATTAAATCCGATAGTAGCCTCAATCTCCAGAAGTAAATTATTCCGGCATATATCAGAATGTACAAGTGCTATTGGAACTTCAGGATACTTATCTCTGCATATTTTCATTACACATTCATAATCGTGTATATTCTTTATATAACCACGCAGAAAGATAATACATGGTACTTTGCCATTAGGTTGAATAGTACTTATTTTCAAATTTTCTTTTGAAAAAAGTTCCTCAATATTTTCGAGAGTTATTTCTATTTGACCTTTTAAATCATCAACGGCAACGGTTTCTTCACCTCTGATTGATGCTGTGCCAGAAACAAAAATCACTTCTCCTCCAGGGCTACCAATGTATTTTGCCCTCACAAATTTTGGTGATGTTTTTCCAATGGAATGATCAATTGCTTCACCTACAAGAACTTCTTCGGTATAATTGTACGCTGAAACCTGAAGTGGGTTGTCTATTGGTTTTATTTTGATTTCCGAAGAGGGTTCAATGGCATAGAAACTAATAATGGTGCCACCCGCATTGGTGCCAATACCCGTTGCTGATGGATATCCACAGTCAAATTTGCTTTTCCGGTAAAATGTTGAGCGTACATCATTAAACTGCTGGTAAGGTTGTTTAATACCATCTTTTGTTTGCCTTTCAAGAATTATATTTTCAATATAATTCCACTGCCTTACTATATCGGAAAAAGAGAGGTTTTCTTCATTAAGTATTTTTTCTATTTTCTGAAAAACCTTTTCCGAATTTTTTAAAATATCTTCATTAGTTGGTAAATCTTCTATCCCTGTTGCAAAAACAGATTTTTTATTTTTCTCATCCATAACAAGAATATAGGATATATTATCGATAGTTTTTATAATAAACTTACTATAACTGTCTTTTGCAAGGGCATGTATTTCAACAATTAATTCTGCTGTGTTAGCTGGAGGCTGTGCCAGATAAGCAACCGGTAATAATTCAGTAAATTCTTGAGCGAGAATTCTGCTAATTTCCTGTCTCTTTGAATAATATTCTTTATTTGATGATGCTTTTAAAAAGACATTCAAAGACACTACTTGATTTATCGTAAACTCTTTGCTGGTTAACCATTCTTTGAGTTTTAAAATAAAATCATTAATCTGGCCATTAAAATCATTGTTTGAATTGGGCTCAATCAAGCCTTGAAAAAGTTTCATACTACCTAAAATCAAATATTTTAAAAATTGGGTTGAAATAAATGGTTAAATAGTTATAAAACAAATATTTAACCATGCAAATTTATAAATCTCAATATTCATCTGATTTAATCAAATCACCACTTTCACTATAATATTTCCAGGTACCCGAAGGAAGATCATCTTCATACTGACCCTTAATATGTAGCTCACCTGAAGGATAATAAAACTTAAAATCGCCATGTCTAATCCCTTTTTTTAACTCAACGGTAAGTTTCTGAGTTCCATCGTCAAAAAATTCCTCGTACGTACGTGCATCTATATCAGAGACCCAAAACTCAGGTATTGTATCGGGTTGTAGTTTATCTGTTTCTTCGGTACCACTCGGATCAAGCAAGCTAAACTGGTTAATCAAATCGTTGTTTTCATAGAATTGCATCTTCCATTCTTCAACTTCAGGCACATATTGTGCTTTAACAATGAAATGCAACAGATCGTCAGCCTTATTAATCTGTAAGCCAGTTTCTGTAAAACATGTTATATACTTTTTGTTCTTCTGAATTTTCAACCATGTATCATTTGTAACCATACCTTTTAAATTATTGTACAAAACAGGTGGTTGAACATAAAAAAACACACTTGAACTGTTTTCGAAAAGACCTATAAAAGAATCGTACCCTTCTGAAGTTTCAAGTGTTTGCTTTGCTAAATAATCGTCGATTATGTTTTTAAGTGTTTGCGGATGGTTACTTATTATAACATTGTCGTCCAGTTGAACAAAATAGGGTTTTTCGATTTTCTTTAATGCATTACCAAACAATAATTTCAATATACCGGGAAAACCTATATAGCTGATTGGGTAATTGCGGTAGTTTAGGTATTTAATTTTAACGGGGGTATTTTTCCGGATTTGTTTCCAGATAAATTGTAAATTCTCTGCAGCCACTGCTGAATCATTAGCCTGGAGAATTACAGCCAATTCATTATTTCTTCCTAGATTGGATGGTTTGGTTTGTAAAAGAATCATCTCATCTTTCATCCATGAAAACAGGTTCTTCTGGATATTTATCTTAAGCCGTTTTTCTACTTTCCGGATATTTTCTTGGTATTCGGCATAATCTTCTGCTCCAAAACCCTTCATCAAATCATGAAAATATTCATTGGCATCATCAAAATTTATTTTAACCATTGAGGCTACACGTAATGGAATTACATCAGCTGAATGCAATTTATAGGATCCGTTGTAAAAGGCATTGATGTATGCATTGGGTATGGAATCGGAGTAACTGGTGAATCCTTCAATTGAAAAAAGTCCATCTTTATCGAGGTTAAAGCTTATGGCCGAATACTCTAAACTTTTTGTTGTTTCGGCAAAATTTGAACGTGATTCGACCGATAATGACTGCATAAGCCGGTTTAGATTATGGTGATTAACATAAACATTAAATTGTCCCTGGTTACCTATTTTTGATTTCACCCTAAGATATTTTGGATCTCGTCCGATCCTCATTAACTCAACTTCATCAATCGATGCCTCAACTAAAGCTGCAGTGAATGAGAAAACCATTTTTCCCTTTACAAAGGATATAAAATAATAGTCTTCTTCTTCTCTATCAAGAATTTCGATAATTTTTTCACCTTTATATGTTCGTGATGTTATTTCATAGTTTCCACCAAGTACCGACTGCATAATTTTTTCTGGACTTTTATACTTGCTGATTTTGCCAATATCAAATACATATAAATAATCGGATTTATTATTCCCAATTGGATGCTGTGATACTAAAACAGATTTTTTCCCCATTAGCTTAAGCAACATTTTATTGGAATTAATAAGGGAATCATAGTAAAAAATATAATCGTTCAATTCACGAAAGAAAGCATTATTACTGTAATGTTTCCAGGCACTGCTATGAATTATCCCATCCCAGGTTTTAACAGGATCGTCCGATTCAATTATATAAACTGCAT
>JAHEEB010000537.1:0-3145 GCA_024640925.1 Bacteroidota bacterium
AAATTTTGAATAAAAACCCTGGCAAAATTCTTTCTCTGTCGAACCCAAATTTCAGAACAAAAAACATAATCAGCATAAAAACAGACTCATAAATTTGGGTCGGATGTCTTGGTATACGATCGCCAAAGTCAACAGCCCAGGGTAAATCCGATGGTTTGCCATAGCAACAGCCGTTGAAAAAACATCCTATCCTTCCAATTGCAACACCAATAGCAACAGCTGGGGCAAACAAATTTCCTCTTTTTACCTTTGTGTGAAGTACCCGTTTGGTAAACCATACTCCGAGAGTACCGCCAATCAATCCGCCCACAATAGTGCGTCCGGAGATTAGTATATTTAGCCAGTCATAACCTGATGAAAGGCGATCGATATTTAACAGAAGTTCGAGTATTTTAGCCCCAAGTGTAGAACCAACAAATGCTCCTACTACAATTAGAAAAGAATGTTCGCTGTCTGATTTTATTTTCTTCGCTTCGTAGAAATAGATGATAATTGCCACTATAATTCCAAGCAAAATAAAGAATGTGTATGTGGAAACAGAAATTCCCCACAAATGAAACAATACTGGTTTAATGCCCCAAATCGGATCAGCAGGATAGAGATGTTCCATTTTTATTATTGTTAACACAGCAATTGCCGTTCAGTACACAGTTGTATAGTTTAGATGCAGGGCAAAAGCCGAATGCGGCAACAGTTTTTAAAATAGCAAGAATTAAAACAGAATACCAGACAGAGTTTTTATCGATGAATAGCACCAGAGCAAGGCAAATAAGGGAGAAAAACAGCCCAACCAAATGGGCAAAGAAAATAGAGTTCTCATCAACCAGCACTTCGGGAGCTTTTTTAATACGGTTAATAGTTACATCACAAAGCCGTATCATGGGCGCTCTTTTTACTTTAAGTATGGCCGACAGCAGAAATATCAGGCATACCAGCCCCAGAATTACTTCGGATTTTAGTAAAAAAGAAAGCCACACCAAAATGGCCACACCAAACCGGCAAAAAGCAAAAGAAGCTTTCGATATGGAAACGGGTTTATAGTTTATCATGTTTAAATAATTTTGGAAAAAACATACCTACTTGCGATTTATATTTCATATACTCATTGAATTCGGAAACAAGCAACTTTTCCTCCTGCATTGCCCGGTAGTACATCATTGGAATAAAAACAAACAGTACCGATAAGAAAGCAAAATAATTAAAATATATAAAGCTCCCACCAGATAACATCCAAATAAGCGAAGCATACAACGGATGACGAACAATTTTGTAGACACCTGTGTTAATGAGGGTTTGATTTTTGTATATGGTAACCTGATTTGCCCAATTTTCTTTCAACATAAATCTCCCTTTAACATTCACGTAACATCCTATAATCATTAGTAAAACCCCCACTATATACATTGTATTTGTTATTTCTTTTGATGCAGGCTTCACTCTTCCTGAAGGAATCTGCATTAATAAATTAAATCCAAAGAAATAGAGAAACATCGTACCGGTTTCTACCCAACTGTTTATCTTTTTTTTGCTTTCGGTGTGTTTATGATACAAAACAAAGTCAAAAATTATGGCCAATATGACTATAAAAACACTGATAGCAACAACAATATTAGCAACCAGGAACAACCATCCATGATGAGCTATTATTGATTGTAATATGTCTGAGGGAGATTTCATTTCCTATGAAACAGATTATATGATGAGAAAGGTATTTTTTTCAAGTCGGGCGTTATAAAATGTACGCATTCCTTTTGTATCGATTTTATATCAAAGTTATACGAATCGACAAAGGATGTAATGCTGATACGAAAAGTATTGTCGTTGACATAGTTTATTTTTTCTTCTTCGCTTTTGAACAGGTAATTAAAAGGAATGTATTTAGCCATTTCTTTAAACAAGCCGATGGTACTGCAACAATCCTTTGAGAAAACATCCTGACTTAATTCTTTGAGAAAATCGTCGGGGTCGAATTTAAAGGTGTTTTTAATAAATGGCAGATATTTAGAAACGTCGATATTCCTGGTAAGTGGAATAAAGGAGTTGTTTTTGTCCTTATAGAAATAGGTTATTGCTACCCGGTCGGCATTGCAAGGCAATGGAATAAAATCCGATTTGCGTATCATAGATGATGTTTGCTCCTCTATTTTTTTTATAATAGAAGTAATGGTGTGACGGTTGCCCTTATTCGATTCTGGCAATCTTCCGAAATAGGCAATAGGCTGAAAACTAATTCCTCTTATGCAACGTGTAGATAGTCCCAAATCAATAATCTTACCTATTGAATGATCATTTATACCCCGCTCAATTGTTGTAACAAGGGTAACAGGAATCTGGTATGTATTAAGGTTTTCAAGTGCTTTTTGTTTTATTGCGCCAAGTGGTTTGCCTCTGAAATAGGTATGAACAGAGTCTTCAAAACCATCGAACTGAAGATAAACTTCAAAACCACCCTTAAAACGGCTGAGCGATTTTACAAATTCCAAATCCTCTGCAATGCGTATTCCGTTAGTGTTTAACATTACATAACCGATGTTCTTTGTTCTTGCGGTTTCTATAAACTTAATGATATCGGGATGTAATGTAGGCTCTCCACCGCTAATCTGCAAAATATCCGACTTACCAGCTTCCGATTCGACATAAAAATCGAGCATCTTACTAAATTGTTCGAATGGCAAATAATTGCTTTCTCCGCTATTGGCATAGCAAACCGGACATTGAAGATTACAATCTGTTGTAATATCGATTAATGCCACGCAAGTATGCTGCTCATGCTCTGGACAAAGCCCGCAATCAAAGGGACAACCTTTGTTTACCAAAGTCTGGGTAGCAAATTTATTTCCTGGTTTATCATATATTTTACGTTTGGTATAATATTCGGCATCTTCTTCCAGAATATCGCAAAACGCACCATGGTCTGAACAATGTTTTAAAATGAAGATTGAATTATTCTTCTCTATAATTTTGCCTTCAACTTTTTTCATACAGACCGGGCATATGCTTATTGTATGTTCAATGTACCTATAATCTCTTGTCATTCATTCTAAATTAACACCAGATTTTATTGTCCCAACTAAACCTGTCTTTGGGCAAACAATATTACCTTTTTTCTCATATGAACCGGCTTAAGCTAAAAGTAAGTTCTTAT
>JAHEEB010000537.1:3155-4257 GCA_024640925.1 Bacteroidota bacterium
AATTATTGTTTTCTCAATTCTAATCTTACATATATTGGTAAGTTTCCAAGTTCAATCTGTTCAATTTTATAGTTTTTATAAAAAAAAGTCTGCCTTACTATCTCATCAAATTCTTTTGTCGTATAGGTCATGCTCAATTGTTTTTTAAGGAAATGTTTTGAAAGTGCCTTGCGTGCAAAATTGTATCCCTTCAGATTCTGCTTTAGACGTACCCTTAACAATTCTTTATTATAATCTTTCGTTGATTCAAAGATATAAGCAGTTTTGCCAGGCTTTAAAATCCTGAAGATTTCATTCAGTCCTTCAATGGGATTATCCCAGTTATAGAAACTCCCTGTGCTGACAATACAATCAAAAAAATCGGTGGCATATTCGGTTTTTACAATGTTACCAACACGGAAACCAACATTTTTAATGTTCTGCAAATTTTGTCTTGCCACAACAAGCATCGATTCTGAAATATCGAGTCCAAACAGTTCTAACAGGCTATTTTGTTTACTAATCTCATAAAGGAGTCTGCCCGGTCCGGTTCCTACATCTAGAAGTTTGCCATGTTTTAACTCTTTGTTGAGGAAAAGTGCGATATCTTCAAATCCTTTGTTCACACCTTTAATACTTGTAAGATTATCGTACAACCTGGCAGCAAAAGACGGCATGTTGATATATTGTTTTTCACCACGTGTTTTCATGGCGTTTCAGTTTAGTCAGCTAATTCCTTTTATTCAATTAATATTTTATTTAAGTAAATATTCTTCTTATCGGCTATTATTTTAACGATATAGAATCCGGATATAAATTGTTCTGAATTTATACTTATATTTTTTATATCATGTAATGCATTGTTATAAACAATATGTCCAGATATGTCATAAACTTCTACTTTCAATTCATGATAATTTGATCCTGAATTATCAATTGTAAACTCTTTATTTGCCGGATTTGGGAAGATTTCGATTTTATGTATCTGCAAATTGTTTTTTATAGCAGTTGCTGATTTTTTTGCCATATAAAATTGTCCATCAAAGGAAACGATAATTGAATCCTTTTGAATGCCAGGAAGAATAATTTTAAAACAATAACCACAAACACAATCACATTGGAG
>JAHEEB010000055.1:0-9118 GCA_024640925.1 Bacteroidota bacterium
CTCGCTTGCAAAGAACAACTTGATTTTCGCGAAGTCCAGCCCTATTAATTGTCAATTCAGGATTTACAAAACGCCAACCCGTTAAGATATTAGTTCTTGAATAAAATACCCAACCGAATGTTTGTTCAGCTTTATCCTTAACAGCAATAGGGTTTTCCGGATTATGAAGATTATAATCACTGACAAAATGGAAAAAGAAACGGCTAAAACTCATATTCTCCGGAGCCTTTGCTTTTATCTGAGATACTGGACCACCCGGTTTTTTCATAATTTCGAGTGTTAAAAGCACTGGATTTCTTAGTTCTTCTTTGTCTGGTTTGGTTAACTTACTGATTTCAGGGTAATACCACTTCTGAAATACAGGTCTGGGTATATTAAAGACAGACAAGTAAAGAAGTACGAGGACAGATGGTGTAAAGAACAATAATGCTCCTGTCCAGAAGAAGAATTGTAAATCACCTAACCCCAGGTATTTAACAACAAAAAGAAATCCGATAGAACCTATAAATATAGATACACAGGTAAAGAGGAAGAACATTAATACATGATTCTCTTCCTTCCACTCGAAAATCTTATTACCTAGCCAGAGATGTAATATTCCCAGAAGAATAAACCATAACTGAATTACAACATTATTTCCAAGTAGTGCATCTCCAAAAAGGTTCCGAGACGTAAACAATCCTGCTATTCCGAAAGTAAGTAAAAGGCCAACCATGTATAACATGAACACCCTTTTTTTCCTGAATAAGGTACTTTTCAAATCTTTTACAACAGCAAGAATAATTCCTCCTGTAAGGAACAGGATGATACTAACTTTTAAAACATTTGGATTAAGTAGGGCCATTACAATGAAATTTTAACGTGATTACTAATATTTAAAGTTAATTAAATTACAATGTTTCGATAATAACAATGAACAAAAATACATAATTTATTCAATAATTTTTATATGATATAATTACTCTTCGTCCACAATTTTATAAAGTTAATGTAAAACCTAATGTCCCATAGTTAAACTCCGGAACTTCTCTTTTACCCTTTTTAACTTTATTCGTGAGCCATTTCAATTCATAGGTAAATTCCAATGGTATTACATACTCAAAAAACTCCAAAATAAACCTGGAAACCGGACCATTATTAATGTAATCATTAATTTCCGAGGGATTAATCGGACCTAATGCAAAAATTACTTTGGGTAACTTCGCTGTTTTATTACCTGGAATAAATTGGTCTCCAAGTTTATTGTTTTTGCCAAGCTGTACAGCTTGGCCTTCATCTTCAAATTCTTTATGAACTACTCTAAAATTGGCATTAATCTTAAGGAAATATTCAATACATGAACAAATTAACTGAAAATTGCCAGCTATAATATGTACATAGGGTAAAATATAAAGTAATGCTTCCTGATGGATTAACTTAAGTGTATTATTTATATTCCAGAAATTAACAAGAAAATTAAAAAACCTTACCCTCTTTGAGAACAATAATTCTTTTTCTGTTTTCTCAAGTACCACCATTTGATGGAACAATTCATTCTCAAGAGGTTTAAAAAAAGCACGGGCATCACTTTCTTCCTTTTTCCGCTCCTTATAGACAGAAATAAATGTTTTTGCCGAATTCTTTCTATCCGAAACAACATCCTGAGCATGAGTCATACCCTCGGGAAGTATGTCATATATGCCATAACGTGATAACAACAAACTAAGTATAAACTCATTTTGCTTGTACTCCATAATCTTCTGATCGGAAACATCTTTTCTAAAAGGTCTGAAGAAACCACCTACATTCTCAATCTCAATATCATCTTGCAGGAAACCAGATTCTATAAGTTCGTTTACCAAAACTTCCGCCCTGATGTTATGAGGAAATTCACCAATTAATTCTTCTATATTTTTTGCCTTTTCATGCTTCATTTAACAGCACAATAAAAAATTATAATTACTAATAAATTTTGCCTCTAATATAATAATTTTTATTAAAATTTTTGTTTTCTTAAGAAAAACAATGCATTTATTCTGTTGAAGAGCTTATTTTACGTTACTGCAAAAAGTTATTAATGCTCAAATTTTACTCTGATGACGAAAGCTTGTAGTTCATGCCTAAAATTCAACATCTTTTACTTCCACTATTATCAATATTTACAAAAATGCGGTTTCGTAACAAAACCCGATTCGACAGGTTTATTATGAATACATCAATGTATTGTTAAAGAAACTTGATTCATCTTGGTTTCTTCTCTATCCAATAAGTCCATGCCCTCCAGCTTCAATAATAAAAGGAGAGTTCGTCATTAGTTTACTGACGGCTTTACTTTATTGCAAAAACTTTTTTAATTGAGGATCTGGTTTTTACTGTTGTGTCTCCAAAGATTCTTTTTATAATGTGTGGGATTTTGGTTTAGAAAATAAACATTATTCTGGTTTAGGTATAATATAAAGGTATTTTTCATTAAATTAGGTCAAACATTACTCTTAAACCATATTGATTTGAATAAGAATACAAACAGACAATAAGATGCCAAGGTTCATTTTCTTTATAGCCTTACCAATATTGATTCTCAACTCCTGCTCCAGTAGTGTATATTATGCATATGAAAAGGATGATACTTACTGCACCATAGAAGTAACAAAGAAAGACCAAATATTTTATCGGGGAAATTATCAAACATTCATTTACCTCGAATCATATAACTTAAGTTTATATGACAACAAAAAGAATGTTGATTTTCTGAGTTTTGATGCACCCGGCTGGATGGCTTATAAGATTAAAAACGATAACTTATTTAATTTATGCCCTTCCTCAACAGTTCGGAAAATTACTTATCAGATTAAAAATGCCGATACCATTAATCTGATATGTCCTCCTTGTGTTACCAGCATCCTTTCTTCAGAACCTTGCTTTATTAATAATGGTATTGACTGGTTTCCGCCTTATATGATAAAAGTTTACAAGATTGATTATAATAAATTCGGACTTTCTGGTTTTAAAAAAGCTCATCTAAAGAACCCTGAAAAAGCACCTATGTTATTTGAATAAGAAATATTTACCAGGATCTCATATCCAGGATTCATCACTGTTTTGTGTAAAATAGTCAAATCTATTTTGTTTTTTGTTTAAAATTTTTGTTTTTTTCAAAAAAACTATATATTTATGTGTTTGAAATTGTTGTTTTTTTATAATGGTTTTTGTTGAAGCAAGAGAAAAAGTTATTTTTTTGATGTTATATTTTTAAAAATTAATTATTATGTCATTTAAAGCCAAACTTAGTGTTGCAGGAAAAGAAGTAAATGTACTTTCTTGCAGTTATGATTTATTTCAGGAAGTCGACGCAACCGGTCGTCCTGCATCTATTACCCGTGGTGGTCGTATCAATATTGTTGTTGAAAGCAGTGGTGAAACCACATTTTTCGAATGGATGTGTAACAACTTCGAACGTAAAGATGGTTCGATTATTTTCTTAAAACGCGATACCGATGCCACCCTGAAAGAGCTCAAATTTTCTGAAGGTTACCTGGTTAAATATGTTGAAGCTTTCGATGCATTTAACTCCAACCCGATGACAGAGTCTTTCACTATCTCTGCAAAAAAAATCGAATTGGGTAGTGGTGTTCACGAAAACGAATGGGTTTAAGATTTTAGAAAGAGAAACCTGCAAAAACAGCAGGTTTTTCTTTAAACTATGAGTCGGTTATTTTCTTGTTCTTCGTTAAAACAAGACATAAAAGTTTTTTATTTGTTTTGGTATTTTAATAAGCGCCTTAAATTACCAAAAGATAGAATTTAGGATTTTTATATGTCCCAAAAGAAATAAGTATATTCCAAGTGGTAAAAAGACAAGTTCATTGGAAATATTAAAATATAATTAACTATTTATTATGATTTCACCTGCCTACACAATTGTACAGCTTAATGGTAAAATGTACAGAGAATTTAAGTCTATCGAAATAAGCCAGGCTGTTAATTCACATCATTTTTTTAGTATTGGTATAGGAAGCGAAAAAATTGGCGAAGTTGCCAATTCTTTTCTCGAGAAAGCGCGTGAATTTGTTGGTACAGATATGGCCCTTGAAATCCAAAATGGGTTGAAGGAAAAGCTGGTTTTCAGAGGAGTAGTAACCAGGGTAAGATCAGCTGCCACATCGCGTTCGGAATTAGGACATACAGTCCTTATAGAAGGGTATAGCCCAACTATACTGCTAGATAACGGGAAAAATTGCCAGGTATATCTTGATAAAAACCTTAAAAATATTGTCGAGGAAGTTTGTCGGGATTTTCCTGTTAATGTTCTCAATCCGACAACCAATCCCATGAAAAAGGATACTATTCCTTATACTATACAATACCATGAATCGGCATTTGGTTTTTTGAACCGTTTGGCTTGCAGATATGGTGAGTGGTTCTATTTCGACGGGCAGTCGCTTGTATTTGGTAACAAAAAGCAATCTTCCATTGAATTGCTTTATGGTACTGATTTATTAAGCTTCGATATCGGAATTTCTGTCGCGCCGCTTGTTCAATCTGTTGCCTCAAGAGTTTACACCGAAGATAATACCAGGACCCAGAATTTTTCGGGGCAAAAGACAAACATGAAAGGAATGGCTTCCTATGCCATGAACCAATCATCAAAAACTTTTCTGGGTAAGCCTGTTGCTATGGTTCATCAATTTAATGACGAAGCTGCCATCGGTAGCCAGATGGAAGAAGTTGCCCGTCTTTCAATACAGGGTGAAGCTGCCCGAAAAGTTACTTTCTCAGGTGTCAGCATTGCCCCTGCCCTTCATGCTGGTGCAATTATAAGCGTATACAACCTCACAGGACGTGGTAAAGCCAAGCAGGGTGAGTATATTATAACCTCGGTAACTCATATATGGAGTTCGGGTGGACAATACCAAAACAGTTTTACAGCAATACCTTCCGATGCAGAGGTACCCCCTATGACTGATCCCCTAATGGTTCCATACTGCGAAAGCCAGCCGGCTGTTGTTACCGACAATAACGACCCTGAAGGGCTTGGCCGGGTAAAGATTCGTTTCAGCTGGCAAAAATATGGCGACTCACCCTGGGTGCGCATAGCTATGCCTTACGGAGGATCAAATAAAGGTATGTATTTCGTACCTGAAGTGAATGAAGAGGTGATGGTTGGTTTTGAAGGAGGTAATGCTGAGAAACCTTTTGTTATTGGAACCCTTTGTCATTCGAAATCGAAACCAGATGATTGGAAATCTGACAACAATGATATTAAAGCAATTCGAACAAGGAGCGGACATACCATTGAACTTAATGATAAACCCGGTGAAGAAACAATAACCATAATTGATAAAAACGAAAATGTTATAAAAATTGATACCAAGGGAAATGAAATACTTATTTCCGCCAAGGAAAGTATTAAGTTTTCCGCTAAGAAAATAACAATTGATGCACTGGAAGATTTAAGTATTGGTGCTGGGAAAAATATAAGTACAAGCGCTGGAGAAAAATATAATCTGATGGCAAAAGATATTAACGAGAATGCCGAAAATGGTAAGGTTTCCACATCCAAGAAATTGGAGAATACCAGTGAAGAAATTACCCTTAACAGCACTGATAAAAATCTCACCCTTGCTTCGGGCAAATCTGTTGATATCCAAAGTAATGAAAAAGTTAAGCTGTTTTAACAGATGAGCAATCCGATTTATACTGACATTCCTGTTGAATTCGATAAGCAATGTATATTGTCCTTTCCTTCGGGTGAATTGTTGAAAAGGATATTTGGAGTTAGTATCCGTATAAGAAAAGAAGCTTGTGAAGAACAAAACCTGACCTATGAGACAAAAATCGAAAGACATTACTCTTTCGAGGATACCGCATGGCATTTCCTGATTGATAAAAAAGAACTACGGATAAACCACCAGGTACCCAATCTGGCAGCTGATGAGTTAGCAGAAAAATGCTGGAAGATTTTTTATCCATTAGAAATTTTAGTTGATTCAAACTGGAAAGAAAAAACAATAGGTAACGAGGAGGAAATAGCCGAAAGATGGGAAGTTCTGAAAAAAGAACTTGATGAACAATACATTGATGAGGTTTCTGCCTGGTATATCTCTGAATTTGATAAGAATGTAAGAAATCCTATTTTATTAAAAACAATTATTGATCAGGATATATTTCTTTCTTTTTATTTTTCTCCTTTATATAGAAAATATAAACCTTTCGTATTTTCAGCTGATGAAATTGTTTTTATACCCATAGTGCCAAAAACCAAATCGATACAATATAATATAACACAAGCCGTTTCAGAGTTTTACACTACATATAATTCCATCAATATAAAACAAAAAGGAATGGCAAACGATGAAAGAAGTGGTGAAGAAATTGCTATGAGAAGAAATTTCTCATTTAAACAAGAGGGAGAGGCTATAGAATTGGCATATGGTGAATATACTGCGGAATACGATTTGGATAAAGAAACCAAAAACATACAGTCAATAATAGGAGATTGTACTTTACAACTTCCTCATGATGAAAGCAGATCAATACACATAGAGGCATACTATCTCCGTGAAAAAGATCATGAACTTGTTAATGAAAAAGTAAAGAAATGAAACCGGCAAAAAGCGGAATAATGGTTTGTCATGGTGCTCTATGCACATGCACCATGGCTGGGGGAGCAACAGCTAAATTGAGTGTTATAACACAACAGAAGTATTATATAAATGATGAACAAGCTTCTCAAAAACTGGTTGCTACCGATATGGAAAAAACCGTTGCTTCTCTTAATTTTAAAACATGCAGACCAGGCACAATGAGCTCCATGCCATGTGCCGCAAACCTTATGTGGAACAATGTTTATGAGGGTGTTGAACTAAGCAATGGCGGAAAACCACTCTTAGCCATAAGCAAAGCCACATGCTCTGTTGGTGGTGGAATGATAAGCATTTTAAACCATGGACAAACAACAAGTCTTTCTCAAGCCAACATGGAAAAAGCCGATGAAGATGTACACAACCAGCTAAACCCATTGGTTAACCTGGGAGCTGTGAAATATAGAGATATGAAAGAAGATTTACATTTAACATTATAGGCATGTGCGCTAAAAAGAGTACTGTTACCGGAGTTAAGTTTATAAGGGTCTCGAAGGAAAGTAATATTCATTTTTTATATGGCACATATGATAATCCATTTCATGTAATAATTAAAGAAAATGGATATATTGTTGCTGAAGTACCAGATAATGGTTTTATGGGTGCTAATGCAGCTGGTATACAGCCAAATGTAAATTGGATATGGAGAGCTATTGGAGAAAATGGTCCGACATTTTCAAAAAGTGATGCTGGAACCTTGAAAGGTAAAAAAGTTAAAGGTTATATATCGAAAAATATGTGTGGAAGCGCATTGATGTGGATTGAAGCTTTTATACATAGTCCTGAGAACAAACATCCCACAGGTTTTTTTGTGTCTGGCAAATGTACACCTAAAATTGTCTCAGTTAAATGGCACAAATTTCAAAATGATAATAAAGGTGCAGAAATTAAAGAAACAGATGAAATTTATTTTGGCGATTTATTGCAATTACATATTGAAACAGAAGGATTAAATGGTGATTTTCTTGAAGTATTATTTGAGGCTGATAGAGATAAGACCATAGTTCATAAAACTTTTGGGCAAACTTATTTTGGCAAATTAATCATTAATGTGCCTATAAAAATTGTCTGGAGGAGTCAGTTGTATAACGCTTTGTACAGACCATTTTTTGGATCTTTGGATCTTAAAGTGATTATTAAAAATGAATCTCTTAATAATACAGGAAGCTATTTTGGAAAACCACTAACAATTCAGAATGATATAAAAGAAAAAGCTATTGATAAAGGTAGTGCGGTTCCGGTAAATATTGGTAAGGTTTCAGCTGATCTACATAAATATGAACCCTGCTTATTTACAAGTATTTCTATAACAAATAATAAGCAAACTTATCTTCTTTTTGAAGAGGGGAAAGAAACTTCAGAATACAATAAAAATATAGAAATAGTAGCTGGAGATAAAGATAATAAAAAGGATATTTCAATTGATGTAAATGGTTTAAAAACCAACCCAGATGTTCAATGCTTCAAAGAAGGAGGACATAAAGGAAATATATTTATCATCTATAATGAGCATTTACTTAAAGAAAAAACAGACTCAAGTTTAAAAATTAATGTCCCTTTCGATTATAGTGAATATAAATTATTAAATATTTTTAAAACTTTTCTTCTATTCAATGTTAAACCTCAAAGACATATTATTAAAGTCAGCACATGTCGATATTGTGATGGTTTTGAAAAAATAATTCCCATTATAGTATATCCTGATGTTGAGTGGGAGTTAGCTTTTCTTATAACTTTGGCACCAAGTTATAAATTGTCCGCAACTTTTGAGAGAGAAAAACTCGAAGCCTATCATATGGGAGTTGGATTAAAAATGATCAATTCCTCATTAAATGTTAAGGCAAGTAGTCAGGGAGGACTTGGTTTTGATTTAGCTCTTAAATATAAGTTAGATACCACTAGGGAATATAATATAATTTCTGTTGGATTAAAAAATACAATTAGCAATATCATTGCAGTTTTTAATCTGGTTCATAAGGAATTAGAAATATTTGATGGTAGAGGAACTGAAGGGGTTTCTGCAGCATTATCAAAAGGAGTTTTACCAAAGATTGATTTCACAATTGATCTTCCAAATATTGCATTAGCCCTAAGATGGTGTTTTAAGAATTCATCACAAAATGTTGTTGTTGCTGAATATACAGGTGCAATTGCTTTTAAACCATTGATAGGTTTAAAAATAGGTGTTGATCTTATTTCAATTATTGGAAAAATACCTGGTGTAGGTACTGTAATTGACTGGGTTATATCAATTGTAGAAGCTATTACTAATAGTGATATCTATATTACATTTGAAGTTTCAGCTGCATTAAAAGGCGAATTAAGCTTAGCCTATAACAAAATAGATGGCTTTAAAAATAAGGGTAAACAAAAAGTTGAATTGGAAGCAGGTGTGGCGGTGAAAGCTGGAATTAAAAGTAATGATACTATTTTCGTTCCTATAACTACTAAGGATGGTATAACTGAAACAACAGAAATTGAAAAGTGGAAGGTGGAAG
>JAHEEB010000055.1:9212-11178 GCA_024640925.1 Bacteroidota bacterium
CAATTATGAAAAAACGTATACTCTCAGGTCCAAATAGGGAATATTTTAAGGAAAATGAAAAAAAATAAATTTTAATCGATGAAAACAAAAATTTTAATATTAATATTTATTGTTATGGCTTGTACGACTGGCAAGAATCAAAATTATATAGGTGTAGAATATGGAAGTTATGATCTTTCAAAAATAAATTTTGAGGAAAATATTGATACTTTATTTTCTAAAATTCCTCACCTGATTCTTCCCCATACCCAAAACAAATTTAATCCTGAAAATGGGAAATATTCTATTGCTGATACTATTGCTTATGAAATACGAATAGAAAAAATTGCTCGTTCAAGTCAATTATTTCATTTTTCAAAACCTGAGTTTACAACTAATAATGTGAATGTTATATTAACAAAAAATAAAGATTTTGCAGGCTTTAAGTTTAATGAATTTGATACTGAATATCTTAAAGATTTTATTGATTTTCTTAAAAATAGATATAATGGATTTGAAGTTAATTATGAAAATTCAGCCTTTGATGTTGTAACTACTTTAAAATGGGAAACAACTGATTTAATTATTTTATTTAATTATTCTTTTGAACAAGAAAAAAATCATTATTCAATGAGTGTTTTTAAAAAAGATAAAATAAAAGATCTTCCAACCAATATTATTTATTAATAAACTAGAATAAAGATGTTTAAAGAACCTTATTATGAAGCAGAAATAAAAACAAGTGGATGTGCAGTTGAATTATATATAAATGGTATTCTTTCGTTTAATAATTTTGAAAGAGGCGGCATGGCAGTTGATTGGCCAATTAATGAATTTATTCTGGAAAGTGGTGAACAAAATTTTACTTTAAAACTGTATCCTTATGATGATGATAATTTTATTTTAGAAAAAGCTACAGCTGAACTAAATATTTTTGTTCGTGAAGCATACCTTGAAAAAGTTCCCAGAGAAATTGTTTCTGAGAATAAAGTACCATTATTCACTGAAAAAAATGTTCCCTTTTATGAATTATCAAATATCTTCATGGCAAAAGTACCCTATAAAGTTGAAGGGTGGAAAAATTCACTAGATTTGAGTAAGGAAAAACCAAAAGAACTTGTTAATGAACTACAAGAAATAGGTGATAAATTACATAAAATATTTTCAACTATCAATTATGATGAATATTATCAATTTAACAAGGCCCGATTAGAAGAATTCTCTATTGTAAATTACTATTCTGAGGAACAGAAAAATATTAATAAAAGGATGGTATTTCAAGGAACCAATATGTACATTAAACCCTTTGATATTAGTGAGCATAAATTAGTTATATATGCAGAGGGTAGGTTAGTTAGTTTACAAGCTCAAGGGCAACCTCCTGGTTTCAAATTTGAACCTATAAATAAAAAGGAACATGATGGATTCATAGTTATGGCTTTGTTTCATAGAAAAGATAAAAATGGACCTTTAATTCTAATACGATAATTTACTTATAACTTAAATTTAGTTTTAGCGTTTTGAACAAAAGGTTGCATATAATCGAACAATGGAACAAACCTTTTGAATACGGAGGGGTTCTTCTAAACCTGTTAATGGTTGTTCAGTACCTTATACTATGGATCAATCCCGGAATTGATGATATAATTAAAATACATAGCACCATTATGCTTATTGCTTTTGAATTGGTATTGGTGCATTCCGGCGTTGCCATGTCCCTTTTACCTGCAGTAATCTCCATTTTTACCGCTATCCCTTTTTATGGGATGTTTGCATATTTTATGAACAAGCTTTCACCCGGAAATACAATCATGTATTCTTACTTAGTTATCGTACTGAATCGAATGCGCTTTGCTTTCTTTAATGTTAGCGACGAATTAAAGGCAATTAACCGGGGGAAATCGGCCTTATATGTAGTAATTTATGTGTTTTCAATATTTTTTATTTTTATTTTTAGCTTTTTAATTCCAAAACTGGGACTTAATGA
>JAHEEB010000538.1 GCA_024640925.1 Bacteroidota bacterium
ACTGGTCACTTTCACCGATATACGATATTGATATACTCCGGGGGGTAGTGCTCTTCCTTCTGAAGAATTGACCTGCCATACAATGGGCTCTGATACAAAACCCTCAACACTCTGCGATGTATGATACGAATATACCAAACGACCGGCCAAATCGAACACATCAAGAGTTACTTCGTGAACACCGGGAAGGTTATGTGTATACTGGAAACTTGTATAATCTCTCATCGGATTCGGATAATTAAATAGTTTATCAATTACCATATTATCTCCTTGTTTAACAAAGAACCCAATTTCTGAATCAGATGAATTATTATAATTATCCCATACTTTTACATTTATTGAATGATGTCCTTCTTCCAGTTCAGAAAAGGGATATTTTAGAGAACCACTTTTATAATTATCCAAATCGCTTTCAAAATAATCGTTTAACAAATAATTCTTAGTGAAATCTTCATCAAGTACTCCAACAATATCATGTCCAATGCCGTTACCAGTCGTATTTATTCCATTTTCATCAAAAATATTTACCAATAAAACGGGATTAGGACCAGTAATGCCTTCATTTCTAAAACTCTCGTCATTTATATAGAGCATTATCTGTGGACCTTCATTATCTGTTTCGTAGGAATTAGTAGTACCGCCAATTATAAAATTATTATAGTAACCATTAGCATCAATTATTCCATTTTGAGCATAATAGGAGATTTTACCCTGACCTAAGCTATATGTAATATCTTTAGGTATTTTAAACTCTGCTTTGAAACGGCCATTTACTACGGAAGCCTTACCCCGATAAAGCAATCTATCCTGCATTGTAAAATCAAAAGCTGGTCCATCTACACCTTTTGTTGTTACAATATATTTTTTATCAAACACTTTTATTTGAACGATACCATTAAAATCACTAATAATAGTACTGTCGTAATTTGCTACATATCCTGTTACTGTAGCCTTTCCGAGTGCATTAAGCGTGTCCGCCGGTTGTTCTGAAGAATATTCATTTATAGAATCGGTTAACACTATATATTCTGGTAATGCTATTCTGAGTGCAGGATCTCCTAATAAAGTAAATTTAAATTTGTTTGATGTATCGTATGTTTTATTTTTAGCCAAACGTATAATATCACCTAATCTAAACTGGTTGCCTTGAGAATCCTTTCTAAACAGATAATAATAAACATTGGTGGTTAAATTCTTATTGCTGTCCTGGTAAACCATTCTTGTAGTAGTAAGCAAAGAGATAGCTCCACCATTAGGGTTCAATAATGCAGCTTCGCCTAAAGAAGTTACAAGACTATATCCTTTCCCTTCTGGTTTTACATAATCGAATCGGCCTAACTGGCAAGTTGCTGTAATATATAAAGGAAAATATGGGGCATTGATTAATTTTTCGACATCAGATACCTGCAAAACAAGTTCCTGTGAGAGCCCATTACCTCCTCCGTGACCCATATAATTAAAAACTAAAGCCCCTTTATTAAACCCCTGGATAATAGCCTCCTCAACCTCAGGGTAGGAAGCTCCTGTAGATGAACTGGTTTCCTCATAGGCATCCATATATATTTTATTAAAATTCAATGCAGGACATTTTTTTTCAATGCCTTGAGTTATTACATCTGTGTCTGTTCCAAAAGTGTTGCTGCCATTCTCAGAGTCATCGGCCAGAAATATAAACTGGTTTCTCCAGTCCTTCATCAATTCTTTCTGATAATAACCTTTAATTTTTTTTACTACAAGCATAGCTTCTGTAACATTTACGTTCTCTTTGTGACTGACCGGTATTCTGCCTACCCCTATTTCCATAGTGCCTGACTCTTTCCATTCCCCAGGTTCCAGCATACCAAAAAAATCGTCGGAAGTATAGGAAACTGTAGGGACCCGAGAATCAACAGATTGATAAGTAGGAATATAATTGGGGTTATCATCTGGTGCAGTATGATTATCATATGAACCATCGCCAAACAACAACAGGTACCTTAAACTATCGTTCTCATTAGAGCGCAACCAAAGCATCCGGACAAAATTACGAATGGCAGAAATATCTGGTTTACCTGAGGAGAATTCGTTATAAACCTGATTTGTTGAAACCACTCGAACTGTCATATTGTCAACCAATCTGTGAAATTCCGCCAGGGAGTCTGCTTCAGCAGCGAAAGAGGGATGTGTTATTATTACATATTCGGGAGTTTCCATTCCGTGAAGGTCCTGGTTTTTGATCATTCCAACATCAGACAGTTCCTCATCTTTAATTACGGGTTTCGGATAATTATAGCTCAAATCAACAGCCACATATTCCTGAAGTGAATCGTTTGGTGCAATAAATTCATATGTATTTCCACTTTTTAGACTGCCAGAAACCTCAAATACATTATTATGCTTTGATATGTTCCATATTCGTGTATTTTGATCAGAGTTCAATAAAAGGAACTTGGCAATATTACCGTCCCCAATACTTGTATGATCACGGAAGAAAAAGGGGTTACTATTCTTTTTTAACGAACTCCGTGCATTCAATGTAACATAATCGACAAAAGCCTGATCCTTAGCTAAATCACTATTAATTAAACTAATTTCAATAGAAATAGTATTTGAAGAGGGAAGAAAAGATTTATAGCAATAACCGGTATCAGCATAGGTAGCTTCCTGTTCATTTATCAGAACCTTCTTGAATTGTAATGTATCTATATTAATAGAATTGGCTTTAATTAAAACAGTTTTATTGTTTTCAGATCGCACTGCCATTGATGCTGTTACAAAAACCGGATAGGATTTATCAAGATTTTCAATTATAAAAGGGTAATTAAAGGGATCTTCCTCAAACCTGTCACCGTACCATCTACGTCCAGATTGGATAAGATTAGTTGATTCCAACTCGTAAAAATCACGCCAACTGTACTCTGTTATTGTTTGGTTTGAAGTAAGTCCTGAATAATCTTTCTGAACTATCCGCTTTCCAGCGCCAAAACTAGTTGTTAGATAATAATAACTGTATAAAGAATAATTGTTTATGTGTTGGGCAAAAACGTTTTTTTTCCTGTTAAAACTCCAGGCTACAATACCCTCGCCATAAAAAATATAATAATCACCTGGCCCAAATACATTATCACTTCCATTATTTGCATATAGAGATACTTCAATCAGATCGTCACTTTTTTTTGCTCCATTGTCCAAGGGTAACTCAGACCCTCCATTTCCATATATTCTTAAATTCTCGGGGGTATTAAAACCCATAGAAATAATATCTTCATAATCCAGTTTATAAACACCACTCTGAACTATCTTTATCTTATACCATGTTCCGCTATTTAAAACAGAGTTTTTTGCAAAATTATCCTGGGCACATACATCGATTAAAGTCACAAAACACAGAAATGTTATCAACAACCTTATTCCCCTCATATTTTTCTCTATGTTACTTTTAAATAAAACAATATTTTTAACGTTTGTTTCAATGAATTATTATAAAAATGAAACTTCGGCATAAATATAGCTTATTTATTTTTTTACTATTGTTCAATAGTTCATTATTGAGAAGTCAAAATCTTTTTACTTCCAATCTGTTTAATAATGCGGTATTCAACAATCCATCATTTGCTTCTATTAACGAATTTTCGGTTCTTCAGTTAAATTACCGAAACCAATGGCCAATTGATGGTATTTACAATTCATATGGCATTTCATATTTTCATTCAGCTAATAATTTAAACAGTAATTTTGGAGGTATAGCTATTTACGACCGACAACTTAATGGCGCTATTTCTAATATATCTGGCGGATTAAATTATTCTTTCAAACTCAGGGTTTCTCGAAATAATTATCTTTTTTTTGGTCTTAATGGAAATTACAATTACCGATCGTTGAATTATAACAACCTTGTCCTTGAAAATCAACCAAATACTATTCCTGATAACCAGACAATGGTATATCCAATAATAAACAGTGGCATTTCTTTAATGATTCGAGAAACACATGTTATTGGAATTTCTTTGGTAAATATCTTATCATCGCCAACTGATCAAAATATTCCTCTTCAGTTACACCTTAATTATTTATCACATGTAAAGATGGGTGGATATAACCAATCACTAAGTTATATTGAACCTATGATTGATGTGGGTTTAAACCAATATTTTATAAATATGTCATATGGTGGAAATATTGGATTTAGTGTTTTTAAAACAGGGCTTCTGGTAAATCAAGAAGGACTCCATTTTAATTCTCTCTCATTTTTGTTAGGAATTTC
>JAHEEB010000056.1 GCA_024640925.1 Bacteroidota bacterium
CCGACGAAATAGGTATTGATCGTGAAGTATTTCTTAAGGAATTAAGGAAAGTACCTTCAATGTCTAAGGAGCAATTCGAAAAAGTATCGAATGCATTATATATTCTGGCTAGTGAATTATCACTAAAGGCATACCAAAATGTACAGCAAGCAAGGTTTATTACTGAACAAAAAATTGCCGAAGAAGAAATTAAAAAACTTAATACTGAGCTTGAACAGCGGGTTGATGAAAGAACTTATAAACTTAATGAAGCCTTAAAAGATTTAGAGTCTTTTTCCTACAGTGTTTCGCACGATTTACGAGCACCAATAAGGCATATCGATGGTTTTACCAAGCTTCTTTTTTCCAAAATTACTAATCCGAGTGAAATTATTGTTGACTACCAGAAAAAAATTGAATTGGCAACAAAACGCATGTCTTCCATGATTGATAGTCTACTTTCCTTTTCTCGCCTGGGTAGAAAAGAACTAACCGTATCGAAATTTGAAATAGCACCCCTTATTGAAGAAATAATCAACCAGTTTAAACCGGATATATCGAACAGACAGATAGAATGGGAAATTGAAGCACTAACTGAAGTTACCGGTGACCGTAATTTGTTAAAGCTGGCTTTCGAAAACCTGATTTCCAATTCTATAAAATATACATCAAAAGTTCCGGTGGCAATAATTAAAATATCAGCGAAGGAATTGCCGGATGATATAACAGAGATTTGTATTAAGGATAATGGAGTTGGATTTGATATGCAGTTTGCAGATAAATTGTTCGGCGTTTTTCAGAGACTTCATTCATCCGATGAATTTGAAGGAATTGGTATTGGCCTTGCTAACGTAAAACAAATCATTGAAAAACATAACGGTACCATACGTGCCGAGGGAAAAGTAAACGAAGGAGCATTATTTTATATTAAACTACCAAAATAAATAATTATGGAAAATTTACCTGTAATACTTTATGCAGAAGATAGTAACGATGATATTGAGCTGACATTGGCTGCATTTACTGAAAGTGGTTTTGCAAATAAGATTGATGTAGTAAAGGATGGTGAAGAAGCACTTGACTATCTTTTCTACAGAGGTAATTATAAAACCCGTGAGAAAAATACCCCCGCTTTTGTCCTGCTCGATATAAAAATGCCAAAACTTGATGGCATCGAAGTTTTAAGAATTATTAGAGAATCGGAAGAATATAAAAACCTGCCCATTGTTATGCTTACTTCTTCTCAAATGGAGTCCGATGTGATGAACAGCTATAAACTGGGTGCAAATGGGTTTGTAGTAAAGCCTATCGATTTTATTGAATTTGTAAAAGCAATCAAAGGAATTGGCTATTTTTGGGCTATCTTAAACACCACTCCAAACAAAATATGAAAAAAGTCGATCTGAGAATTTTAATGCTTGAGGATGAGTCACTTGATGCCGAACTAAACAAGGCACAATTGTTATTGCTTGAAGAATACAATTGTCTTGTCGACTGGGCAAAAGATAAAGAATCGTATTTGAATTTATTGAAAACAAAAGTATATGATATTATACTGAGTGATTATAACCTTCCACAATACAATGGGCTTGAAGCATTGAATGACCTGAAGGCTACTAACCAGCTTATCCCTTTTATTTTTGTCACCGGTACAATTGATGAAGAAACTGCTGCTGGGACCATTAAAGCCGGCGCCTGGGATTATGTTGTAAAAGACCGGTTGTTTCGTTTGCCTCTAGCCATACGTAGCACCCTTCAACTAAAAGAAGAGAAACTTATTAATGCTCAGGTCGAACAGCAAAACCAGAAATTGTTAATGGCTATTGAGCAAAGCCCTGTACATATTGTTATCACTAATACCGATAATATAATAGAATATGTAAATGCCCGGTTTACAGAGGTAACCGGTTATTTGCCCGAAGAAGTAATTGGAAAAAATATTAACATCCTAAATCCCAGGCATAAGGAAAATTACAGCAGTTACTTTGAGAATCAAATTCAAAAATGGAAAGGGGAAATTGAAAGTTTAAAAAAAGATGGAACAGTATTCTGGGAATCAATAACAATTTCTCCTTTAATAAATGAAAAAGGTGAAGCTACCCATATTATTGCTGTAAAAGAAGATATCACACAGCGAAAACAAATGGAGCAGAAACTGATAGATGCTCTTAACAGGGCCGAACAGTCCGATAAATTAAAAGAGGCGTTTCTTCAAAACCTTTCTCACGAAATCAGAACCCCAATGAATGCCATTGTTGGGTTTTCTGAATTATTGTATAAACTTAAAGATCATGATAAGGAAACCAGTGAAAAATACACGTCTATTATTCTTACTAACAGTTATCAGCTGCTTTCTATTGTCAATGATATTCTTACCATATCACTCATACAAACCGGACAAGAAACTGTTAATTATAATAAGTTGGATATAAATGTGTTGCTCGACAACCTATACGAACTGTTTAGTTTAAAAATAAAGGAAAAGAATCTTAATTTTATTGTAAAAAAACTGAACAACATTTCAAACACATTTATTGAAACCGATGAAACAAAGCTGACACAAATCCTGACTAATCTTTTAAATAACTCCTTAAAATTCACACATCAGGGTAGTATAGAGATTGGATATAACATTGAAACAGACCATATACTTTTTTATGTAAAAGATACTGGCATTGGTATACCTAACGAAGCCAAAGACCTAATTTTTGAAAGATTTGCACAAGCCGATGCAGAAATAAAGGCAAATTATGGAGGTACCGGCCTGGGACTTTCTATCTCAAAATCATTTACTCAAATGTTGGAGGGAAAACTCTGGGTAGAATCTTCTATAGGATTAGGATCTACCTTCTTTCTTTCCTTACCAATAGTGCCGTCAATACATGAAACTGTACCATCGAAGGAATCTAAAATGCTTTCGGTTAATAGAAAAATAACTTTATTACTTGCCGAAGACGAAACATATAATGTTCTTCTTATTCAAGCTGTTATGGAAAACGAGAATATCAAAATTATTCATGCAAAGAATGGATTTGAAGCACTTGAAATATTTAAAACGACACCAAATATCGATCTTATTCTTATGGATATTAAAATGCCTGTAATGGATGGTATTCAATCTTTTAAGGAAATACGAAAACTGAATAAAGAAATTCCTGTTATTGCTCAAACGGCTTATACAATTGAACATGAAAAGAAACAATTGCTTGAAATGGGTTTTACCAATTATATTTCCAAACCCATAAAAATAGACGATCTGATAGAAAAAATAAAAAAGACCATTATTGAAACAGCAAATATTTAGAAAAAGGAATTTTTAACAAATCATATCCCCCTCATTTTTAATGATAAAAAGCTTCAAAAAAATCTCAATTGCATTTATATCTTTAAACTTTAACATAAAATAATTATATTTAGCCACTTAAAAAACATAAAAAAACTTAACATTTTAAATATTAAATAATTATGACTATCCTGAAAAAATTAACCGGAATTATTGCAATAGGGATTTGTTTGAATGGAGGGTTACAGGCCCAGCAAAGAATTAACGAAGCTATTACTTCTTTCAACCAGGCTGCAGGAATGATGCAAACCGACTTAGACAGTTCAATTTACTATTTCGAAAAATGCTTGAATATATGCGAGGAGATTGGAGATTCGGCAAATAGCGTAAAGGAAAAAGCCGTTCTATATCTGCCTAACTGTTACTATCAGAAAACATACAACATGTTTACTGTTGAAAAAAACACCAGTGGTGCGCTTTCAGTTGGAAAAAAGACTGTTCAGGTTGCCGAAAAATATGCTGACGATGATGTTAAGTCAAAGGCCGAAAAGATATTGACGAATGCATATATAACGTTAGGATTAGGGTATTTTAACAACAATGAAGATGATAAAGCAATTGCTTCATTTGATAGCGCCCTTGCAATAAATCCAAATTATACCAAAGCTATTTATAACAAAGCTTTACTTTATCAAAAAGAGGGTAATAATGCCAAGTTTGGTGAAAACATTGATCTCTTTATCTCTAAAGTAAAGGGCACAAAAGATTCTGCCCAGGTTGACAAAGCAAATAAACTGGCCATAGAATACTATCGCAATGCAGGAGCCAAAGCCGGACAAGCAAATAATTATGCTGAAGCTATCAGTTTGCTGAATACCTGTTTTAAATACGGCGAAGATAAAGATGTATATTATCGCCTGGCAAATGTTTATAATAAACAAAAGAACTTTACCGAAGGGGCAAAAAATGCACAGAAAGGTCTCGATTTAGAAACCGGTGATGCTGCAGCAAAAGCCAAATTTTATTACGAACTTGGTGTTTCTCAGGTTGGTAAAGGAGATACCGGTAATGCATGTGCCTCATTCAAAAAATCGATGTATGGTACATTTATAGAAGCATCTAAAGGTCAGAGAACGAACTTAAAATGTCCCTGATAAATATTTATATCATTATATTAAGGCGCGGGTTTCGCGCCTTTTTTGTTTCATACCATTCTGACATTGTATAACTGCTATTTTGTCTTTAAAAATCTGCCGATGGTAGATTTTGTTTTTATTCATGCAAAAAAATGTCGAAATTTTAATGTTTTATTATTCATAAGCATTTATTCTAAAATCACGAACATGAAAAAATCAATTCTCCTAATGGCAACAGTCTTGATTGCTGTTACATTAACATCAAACGCTCAACCAAAACAAATGCCTTCAGCAGAAGAACGAGCTAAACATGAAACAGAAAGAATGAAAACAGAGCTTAATCTCACTTCAGCGCAAAATCCAACAGTTGAAAAAATAAACCTAAAGTATGCTGAAAAAATGGATACTGTCTTCAAACAAAGTGGTGGCGATTTTTCAGTTGCAGAAAAGAAAATGAACGAAATTCATTCACTAAAACGCGCCGAATTGGCAACCATATTAACAGAAGACCAACTAAAAAAATACGACGAAATGGTAGCCGAGAGAAAAAAGAATCACCAAGGTCCTCCTCCACAACAACATGAATAACAACTATAAAAAATCATCCTGGTAAACATACCTGGATGATTTTTTTATTGCTTGCTTCCACTTTTAATAAAGAATATAAAGAAATGACTAACTCAGCCCTTCAGGCGGAAAAGGGCTTGCTTATTAAGAGAAGACTTTAGTCCTGAAAATATAGAAAATATGCCGCATGTAACCATGAACCAATGCATATGTAGGACACAATTCAAGATTAGGATTTTTTTACTAACTCCGTCCTTCAGGGCGGAGCATGATCAGTAAAGGATCTGGCTTTAGCCATGCAACTTGGTAACTTCAATCTATGCGCCTAATCAGGAAAATTTGAAGCATGTAACTATGAAACTGAGATAAAATGCTTGGTTCGTGAGGACACGAACAAAGACGTATGGAGAATATAAAGATTATTTTAATAGCATTAACTTATTGGATTATTAAACCACATTCATTTTTTCAAGTTTATCATTAATTTATATACAGTAATTTTTTTATTCTGTTTAAGTTAACATAATTAAAATTTCTACAAGCCATTCTTTATTTTGAATTCCATTGCGAGTCAGGTATATTCATTAGTAAAGATAAATATATTTATATACCATTGAATTAGTGTATATTATGAAATTTAAATAAAGTACTCATTGAATAAATTGTGACAGCATTTCATTTATATCTATTTCATTCAGAACGGAATAGTAGATTTTTAATCCTAATATCAATCAAAGCCAGAATTACCAAAATATCAGCTTAATAAAATCCTAGTTAGGAATAGTATCAAGAAATTATTTATATAATTGATAAGGAATATCGATGGTAATTTCAATCTCCTTTGCTACCTTTTCTTTCACCAGATCCGGAATTTGTATGTTGAATTCCTCTGGTGTCACTTTAAAAGTAGCTTTTGCTGTTGGAATTCCATTTTTTACCTCAATAGAACCCGGAACTGTTTTGTTTTTAGTAACCCCATGAATTACAAGATCTCCGGTAACTTCTACCTTATAAACGCCATCTTTTTTCAGATCAACTGTACCAATATTTGATACCTTTCCTTTAAATGTCGATTTAGGAAATTTTACCGATTCCATATAGTTCTCATTAAAATGCTCCTGCATAAGAGCATTCTTAAACTCAAAGGAGTTATTAAGCAAACTGAACTGCACATCGCCCGTAGTTGCATCAAAAACACTAGCCGATTGGTGATTATGAGCTTCAATTACTTCCATGGGAGTAGATCCATAAAACCAGATATGACCTGTTTTTGATATATACTTCTGAGGATAAACAGTTATAAACCCGATTAACAAAATCATAATCAGAATGTTCCTTTTCATATTTTCAATATTATTGATAGTTTATAGGAAACAAAACAATTGAGAATAAGTTTATTTCAAAGAGAAAACCCTGGAGATATTGAATCCAAGATGAATTCCGCCATCGAACCAATTTCCTGTAGTTTCTGTTATAAAACCTTTTTCTATCATAGCAAGGGAATTAGTCAAATGAAGTTGAAAAACATGCCCACCTGTCTCAATATCAAATCCTATTGAAAATGGATCGTACGTCTTTAAGCTCTGATAGTCGCGCTGTGGAGGAATAACATAATAATATTCGGCATTAACTGAAATTCTTTTGGTTAACTTAAAACGAGCCCCTGTACCTACAGACCAAATATCATTCGGATCCAACTCAGTATCAACCATATTTCTATGAACATATGAAGGATTAATTTCAATGGAAAACCGTTCATTCATCTTTCGTGCAATTAATATCTGAGTAACATAGCTTGCCCGATCCCAAAATTTCAATGTGCCAGGTTGCTCCCATTTGAGGCTGTTCAGAGCAATACTATTAAAGAGAGAGAGGGAAACAGGCATTACCCTTGCACCCTTTGATTGCCGAAGAATGCGAAATTTCAATGACCCATCATAGGTTTTTTCGTAAGTACCACGCCCAACTCCAACCATCAGCCAGTCAGTTATACCATAGTCCAACCCAAAATGAATGTTAGCCTGGTCAAGTCCCCATAAATTGTATGCTCCCGTATTCACCTCGCCAAATCTGTGAGAAATACGAAAATCGAGATGGCCGTTTTTCATTTGTTCTATGGATTGACCACTGATTATATGCGTCGATTTAAATGTAGCAGAAGCATATTCTATTTCACTGCCAGTAGCCTCCTGAAGCAAATTATCGATATCCTGGCATTGAATCTGGTTTGCAATTAAAAAAGAAACTATATAAGAAATAAACTTTATTATTTTCATAAATAATGAATTAGTATTCAATTATTTGGCGAACCTGACTTAATCCATAATTCAATTATAGAAATGGAACAATCATCAAGTTTTGCTGAATTTTTTGGCATGTATGAGTATCCACTTTGATGGGAAACAGAGCCCAGTAAACTTCCATCATCTGCTTTTAGCTTACAATTACTATAACCCTCCAGAATAATATTTCCACCGAGCGAACCAGCGCTT
The DNA here is from genome assembly GCA_024640925.1 of Bacteroidota bacterium. Classification (GTDB taxonomy): domain Bacteria; phylum Bacteroidota; class Bacteroidia; order Bacteroidales; family UBA10428; genus UBA10428. Next base: position 7,458 of record JAHEEB010000056.1, read on the forward strand.
GATGTGTTATGACAACTCAGGCAATAGTTTTCGAGAACAGGGACTACTGATCTTGAATAGGTAATAGTTGTTGTGTCACAATTAGTTGATATTTCGGGAAAAAGATACTCCTTACTATCATAATAGCAACTCCAGAAAAGGAATGAAGCCGCTGATATGATAAAAAATCCTCTGTTTAAACTGTTCCCTGCCATATGTTTTAATTTTCTTGTTTACCCTGGTCAATCCATAATTCCACCATGCGAATAGCGCATTCATCAAGACTACCCGAAGGAGGCATTGGTCTGAAACCGGCTTGGCTTTTTAGCACACCAGGTAATATCGGAATGCTATTTCTTGTTTCCGTTGAATAATAATTGATTTGGGTATAACTGCTCAAATCCACATTGCCACTATGTGTTGAGGTGTTATGGCATCCCGTGCAATTATTGTTCATTAGAGGCCAAATCTGGTTTGTAAAGCTGATAGCATTCAGTGTATCACAAGAACTTGCCGGACAATCACTATTTTCTGCACCTTCAGCTATCCATCTCCGTATAGCCTCTTTCTGATTGGTTGTAAGCGCTGGCAAAGGCGATGGCGGCATTCTTTCCTCGCCCGTGGCAAAAAGTACCTGATAAATTTTTGTGGCAGAAGGATTATAGGGAACAACCCCATCGCCACTATTCATAATAGTTAAATAATCAGAAAGATTGTACCCTTCGACATGTGAGGTAGAATTGTGACACGATGACTTCGCACAACTTGTAACAATGATTGGTTCAACAGACTGTTTAAAACAAAGTGTATCAATTTTTCCAATGGTCGTATCCGGAATAGTTGGTTCAGAGCAAGTAGTGTTTAATGCACCTTGTTCTATCCAAACCTCAATAAGCATTCGTTGCGACTTACTTAAAGGCCTGTCAGGAGGCATTATGTTTTCGCCATAAAGAGTGGTGATTACCTCATACAGCTTACTTTTTCTGGCATTGCCTGGCGTAACAATTTCCACAATAGAAGAATAGTTAGTTGCAACAAAACCTGACTCCCCTCCTGCACTGCTGTGACAACCAGTTATGCCACAGGATGTTTGCATAACTGGCAAAATCTGTGTTTCAAAACAAACCGTATCCAAGTCACTAATCAGAGAAGGTTCATGTGAACAGGAAACAGCAGAAAAAAATACACTAATGAGAAGGAGAATAGGAAAGAAAATAAACATCGATACCTTTTTCATAGTTATCGGTTTTTATATAAATTTATTCAAATAACACGAGAATACCTGATTTGTTTAAAAGATATTGCAAAAACCAATAAAGATTAATTGGTAGATAGTTGAAACAAAAAGCTCCATTTTCATTAATTTAGCCGGAAATCAAAGCCATGCAATTAAACGAAACTATTTGTGCTATTTCTTCACCTCCAGGCCAGGGAGCCGTTGCAATAGTCCGTTTAAGTGGCGATTCAGCATTTGAAATTGGCAACAAACTTATTGAATTTCCCGATAACAAAGAGAAAAGTGCTTCAACAATTGCAGCAAATTCAATCCGCTTTTGCAAAATTAAAGATGGCGATATGCTTATTGACGAAGGTATGGCCGCCTTTTTTCATGCACCTCACTCCTACACCAGCGAAGATACTATCGAAATCTATTGCCATGGCTCTCAATACATCCAACAAAGAATTCTGGAAACTCTAATTAAGAATGGTGCCCGACTTGCAAAACCTGGTGAGTTTACTTTAAGGGCATTCTTAAATGGCAAACTCGATCTTTCTCAGGCCGAAGGAGTTGCCGATTTAATTGCTTCGGGTTCAGAGGCAGCACATCGTTTAGCAATCAACCAGATTAAAGGCGGTTTTTCTGAAGAAATAAAAATGTTAAGAGATGAGCTGCTCCATTTTGTTACCCTTATTGAACTAGAACTCGACTTTAGTGAGGAAGATGTTGAATTTGCAGACAGGGAGCAACTTTACAATCTCATTGACAAGATAGAACGCAAACTGCGAAAACTAATCCGTTCATTCTCTTATGGTAATGCTATTAAGAATGGCATTCCTGTTGCCATTGTTGGCAAAACCAATGTTGGAAAATCGACCCTTTTAAATAAACTATTGCACGAAGAAAAAGCCATAGTATCGGAAATTGCAGGTACCACCCGCGATTTCATAGAAGATACCATTTCTTTAGAAGGCATTACCTTTCGTTTTATCGATACTGCAGGCATTCGAAAGACCTCGAACGAGATAGAGACCATAGGTATTGAGCGTGCCCTTAAAAAACTTCGCGAAGCCCAGATAGTTCTGGTTATGATTGATGCCAACGATAACCAGGAAGAAATAGAAAAGTCACTTGAATTTATTAAAGCCGAATCGCATATAAACAAGCATATACTCTTTATAATAAACAAGATAGACTCAGTAATTAATCCAGATCTTCTATTACACGATATAAAATCAAAAATAAATATAAAGGGAGATTACTACACAATTTCTGCCAAATTCGGTACGAACATACAACAACTTGAAAATAAGCTGATTGAAATTGCAAAACAGGACTCTCCCCCTGATAGCAGCGTTATTGTAACCAATGCACGACATTTCGAAGCACTTCAGAAATCGCACGAATCGATACTTCGGGTTATAGAAGGTTTGGATAACAAACTCTCCGGCGATTTGCTATCAATGGACATCCGTGAAGTCCTCCACTACCTGGGAGAAATTACCGGCGAAATAACCAACGACGAGATTTTGGGGAATATCTTTAAGAATTTCTGTATCGGAAAATGAATATCCTAGTGAATCAAAAGAAATTGATGTTGCGTAAATTAAAAATAGAGCACTGTTTTGAGCCATGCATTGTTAGAGAAGGGGACGAATTATATCAAAATGGTATATTTATCTTTAACATTACAAAAATGTATAAGTTTATTGATACTAATGCAAATATATTCCCAATTGAAAGTATTTTAATAGAAAATTACTACTATCAAAATTCTAATTTGGATGAATCTCACCTAAAAAATACAGATATAAACAAACCCGGCATTATTGCTGAAATTGCCCCGGGAAGATATAACCTTATTGATGGGAATCATCGCATTGAGAAGGCAAGAAGATTAGGTAATAAGAAATTTGATGTTTATAGGTTTAATATGGAATCTCATTTGCAATTTATCACAACAAAAAAGGGGTATATGGCTTATGTTGATTATTGGAATAGTAAATTGTCTAACTCTGACTAATCCAAACTTAGGCAAAAGAACGAGGATAGATTTTTTGCGATAGTCACCGAAAAAAGGTATTCTTCGCAAGGATATACGCTTTTATTGATGGATGAAGAGAAAGAGATGCCTAATTTATTTTTTCTCCACAAATCCTGCTAATTATCTTGTTGATAATTGGCAATATCTTCTTTTAATTTCTTTTATTTATACATTTGACATTATTGTCTAAAAAAAGATGTCAATATGAAGAGTGGTGAGTTTGGTGCCTATATAAAAGCAATCAGGGAGTCAAAAGCCATTCCACAAAGGATTGTAGCCCACTGAATTTTCGAGACATTTTGCTTCCTCTTATAAATATTTTGTTGTATTATTACTCAACGATTCTATTTTCAAGCTTCTTGTTCAGGTGACAATTTTTGTGAAGCCAATTTCTCGAATATTTTGGAATTTAGGAAGGTATATCGAGATGTTTGCAAAAAATATGAAATTAATATGCCCATGGGTACTTTG
>JAHEEB010000539.1 GCA_024640925.1 Bacteroidota bacterium
GAAAAAGATGGAGAAGAAAGGAATGAAAAGCGCACCTATGGTACGAAATATGGAAAATAGGTGCAGGAAAAGTGCACCTATAAAAAGTTGTGCGGCATGCAAGAAATTCCGACCATGAAACTTTTGAAAAATATTTGATTGAAAATTCTCATCTTTCTACAAGTGAAAGACAAGAAATTCTTAATTGCTTTTCTGAGATACAATTAAAAAAGAATGACTATTGGATTTCAAAGGGAGAAACATGTAATCATTTGGCATTTGTAAACGATGGAACTTTACGAATTATTAATGAAATAAATGAGATAGAATCAACTGTAAATTTGGTTTTTAGAAATTCATTTATAACCTCTCTTACAAGTTTTGCATATCAAATTCCAAGCTTATGGAGTATTCAGGCAATAACAAATTGTGAAATGTTAGTTATTGATAGAGATAATCACTTTAATCTTGTTGGTAAATATAAAAATTGGCTTGAAATAGATAATATTCAATTATTGCTTGCATATACAGACTTAGAATACAAACTATTTTCTCAATTTCATTTATCCGCAGAACAAAGATTCAATAAATTATTTTCGGAACGACCAGAGATATTTAATCAAGTACCATTGAAATACATTGCTTCATCTCTTGGGATTACACCTGAGACATTAAGCCGATTAAGAAAGAATCACTTGAAATAATTTCTTGATTTTGGTCAAGTGATATATTTGAAAACGAAATATATTTTTGCTTATAAATCTTTAAAAAAAATATTATGAGTGAAAATTTGTTGTTTTGGGTATATCTGATTAATTCAGTTTTATTGATTAATCATGAAATTGATTCTGCATATTGGCAGGAATGGAAGTTAATAAACCCTAAAGATGAAAATGGCATAAATGGTTTTTTGATTTTGCATATTCCCATGATTTTTGCTGTATTGCTTGGATTGGTTCTCGTATATGATTATAATTTTGCAGGATACATCATTTCATTGATTTTATCTGGAAGTGGATTATTTGCATTTGTTTTTCATTTCTATCATTTAAGAAAAGGTAGACAAGAATTTAATACGGCTATTTCAAAAGGATTGTTATTTTCTACCTTGATAATTTCAATGTTTCAAATAATTTTGACAGTAAAACAAATTATATAAAAAAGCACGACCACACAACACGCGGTCATACGCCATGAGGGTTTACTCCCTCTGGTCGTGAGAAAAGTTCAGCGCAATTAGCAAGCGCAGTTCTCGCTGGCAAGGTTTGTAAAGGGTGATAGGTTCATCTTTACGAAATCCCCCACGTTGCAAACCGCCGACCGTCAGAGTTTATTTTAAAACGATACTCGCACAAAATGATTTAAAAATAATGAAAGTTGAGTTTTTAGATAAAAATGATAATAGAAGCGATTCAATTCTAATATCAGGATTAGATTCTGTTGATTATAAAAGTCGACAAATACTATCGATTGATTCAAATAATGAAATCGGATTTTATGAGATAAGATATGAATATCATATCAGCCCATTTAAAAGTGCTGAGCTGAGTAATAACATTTTGCTTGTCGGATTTGAAGAATATTTTTATATGTTTGATACGATTACTAAAAAGAATTTATTATCGTTAAAACTATCTGGATATTTTGGACATTTTTATCATAATGATAGTTCGATTTATGCTGAAGATTTTTATCAAAATGACAATTTGATTTATGTTGCTGATGCAACAGGAATTTACTGTGTTAATATAAATGGAGCTATCCAATGGCGTAGCGATGAATTGGGACTAGATGGAGTTCTAATAATGAGGATTGATAATGTATATATTTATGGTGATGGAGAATGGGATCCTCCTGGTGGTTGGATTGATTTTATTATTGATAAACAAACAGGAAAAAAAATAAAAAACAACCACTAATAATATAGGCGTTCATGTGGGCTAACAGTCCAACCCCGAAGGGCTCAGCGCAGCTAACTGACTAAAAGGAATTAGCGCAGCTAAACATGAACTCCAGGTTGAACTAAAACCTGGTCTGGCGGCTATAGACCTCTCAACAGGGATAAGGGGCAAACACACTAAAACCGGAGAAGTAAATTAAAACAAAAAGGTAGGTAAAGCATGTTGGTGTGTGAGGGCGGAGAAAAATTTCGTATCTTTACCTATTCGATTATGTGGCAATCCTGAGACACCTCGTAACAAATAAGCAATGATTCAAATAAAACGAGAAAAATATAAGATTGATAACTATTACATTGATTTGATTAAAGATAAAATGGCTGAGGAGACCTGTAAAACTAATTTAAGTCCTCAATTGATTTTCAGACAAAGCTTTACAGGTGTAACTTTAAAAACATTTGTTGGCAATTGGACTAATAATGGATTTTTGATTTCGAAGTTCAGAATGCAGCTCATGCAATTTAGACCTGATATTATTGCAAAATTTAAATTCCTTGACAAATCAGATAATAGTGAAGTTTCTATTCGATACTCGATTGGTTTTTCAAGTCTATTTATGGGATCAATATGGATTATTATGTTTGCAGCTCCTTTTGCAGCATTTGGATTAATTGGATTCTTGATTGGTTATTATCAATAATTGAGCTTGAAAACCTACGAGAGAATATTTTAGATAAAATAATGAGCAATGTTGCTCGCAAATCTATCAAAGCAAATGAGTAAAAAAGTATTATTATTCCTTTCACAAGGATTCGAAGAATATGAAGGTGGAGTATTTACAGATGTGATTGGTTGGAGTAGAGTGTTAGGAATTGAACCAGTTGATATGATAACCACAGCACTTAGACCTGAGATTAAATGCAAATGGAATTTCATTGTTCGCCCTGAGATTGAATTTGATAAAATCAATATCGAAGATTATGACGCATTAGCAATTCCTGGTGGTTTTAAAGATTCAGGGTATTATGAAGATGTCTTTGATGACCGATTTCTTCACATGATACGTGAGTTTGATAAAGACAAAAAAATAATTGCAGCTGTTTGTGCTGCTGCAATACCAGTTGGAAAATCTGGTGTTTTAAAGGGTAGAAACGCAACCACATACGATTTATCGGACATATATGGAAGAAAGCATCTTGCAGATTTTGGAGCAATTGTTCAAGATAAACATATCGTAATTGACAACAATATAATTACATCCACAGGCCCCGCGACTGGATTAGATGTTGCATTTAAGCTATTAGAAATGTTGACTTCGACAAAAAATGTAGATGAAGTAAAAAAATATATGAGATTTACGAACAAATGACAAAAGGCCAGCCTACAACGTGGTATAGTCAATAATGCTATGAAATAATTAATAGATAAATTGAAAGCATGAAAAAACAATTACTTCTGATTCTTATTCTCGGACTGACGAGCATAAATTTATTTTCGCAAAACGAGAATCCCTATCGTCAAGAATTTGATTTAAAACTTCCTGTTGACGGAGAACAATATTATCAACAAAAAGTTGTAAAGTCTCATTATTTTGTAAAGGATAAAATACTTCAGATCTATCCAGGAGAAAAACTTTTCATTGAAGTCGTGAAAACGAAAAATTCTATTGATTCTATGAAAGTTGTAAAGGAAAACATCAATCCCAACACAACTATTACAGTTGAATTGTCACAAAACGTTAAGGATAGAAAAAGTGAATCTATGATTTTAAAGGTGGTTAATCCATTTGATAAGGATTTAGAATATAAAGCAATGATGTATATTGTTGGACACAATAATTGGATTCACACTAATGTGCTTCCGGTGAAATCAAAACTAACTGGATATGAGACATGGAGTGATGTGATTATTACTCTTGTATTATATGACTGGAAATTGAATTAAAAAAGCCCAACCCATAATAATAAATAGGAGTCCAAGTGGGCTAAAAGCTCAATTCCAAAGGGCTCACTGCAGGTAATCACGAAAAACCTTAAAGCAATTTACATTATAAAACAAATGGATAAAAAAATTATTTGGGATTGATATAATTTTTCAAATTGTTCACATAATTCTCAAATGCTTCAATTCCTTTTTTTGTGATGGATAAAGAAGTATTTGGATAATTATTTTTAAAGGTTTTTTTTGCCTTGATATATCCTGCATCCTGCAGTTTTTTTATCTGGATGCTTAAATTACCCGATGTAGCCTGAGTTTCATCCTTGATGAAGTTAAAATTAGCTTCATGTACCGACATTAAAATCGATACAATGGATAATCGAAGTTGTGAATGCAGTATTGGATCTAAATCTTTAAACATG
>JAHEEB010000540.1 GCA_024640925.1 Bacteroidota bacterium
TATAACAAGCAATTTATTATCGAAAACCCTGCTCTCGATTCAGCAAAATACACATTCACTTTAGATAGTTTATCGTTTGAAGAGGCACTATCCACCATGGAGCTCGTACTTGACAATGTTAACATTGTGAATAAAAATGGTATTTATTATCTCCAATAAAAATTGTAGTTTACACCTAAAATCAATACTTGGCAAAAACGAAGCGCTTTTTTTACACTCTTTCACTATTATTGATTCTCTCCGTTTCAGGAGCAGGACAAAAGGTTGACCTGTCTTCTCCGTTGAGTATTCAGATTAAAGAAGGGAAGCTTGAGAATGCTCTTCAGACTATTTCTGATAAAACAGGCTTGCGTTTCGCTTTTAGAAACAGTCTTATACAGGATATAAAAACTCCAGGTAAAAAATATAATGCCCTGCTTGATTCCATTCTCTCCGACTTGCTGACTCCCCATAGGCTATGCTTTACCATTCAAAATAATCAGGTAATTATCCATCAGAAATGCATTTCAACAACCTATAAAATATCCGGATTGGTTTTTGAGAAAGAAACTTCTCAGCCACTTCCTTATGTTTTTGTTAGTATAGCTGGTAAAAACACTGGAGCTATAGCAGATCACAACGGATATTATGAGTTTGAGACTGCCATTTCTAATCATTCTTTCGATACACTGGTTTTTTCGTCTATGGGTTTTGAACGCGACACGTTAATTATTCCAATGGGCAAAACGGAAAACCTTATTTTCTTTCTGAAAAAGAAAATCTATAGTATGGATCCTGTCGTTATTTACCCTACAGAATATTTATCTGAAAAAGAAGGGAACAACAGGGATTATGAAGCAGGTTCTTTATATATCGATACCCATGGCCAGCAAACAGCCTTGTATGTTAAAAATAAAAAAGAACAAAAAGGATTTATTTCATCGGTTGAATATTATCTATCGGATAAAGGAAATACAGATGCTCCATTCAGGGTTAGAATTTATGAAGTCGATACTGCTGGAAAACCCGGATGTGACTTAATTCAGGATGCTGTGATTGTTAAACCCCAGAAAGCAGAAGGGTGGTATTCTATCGATATTTCAAAACTAAAAATCCCTTTTTCTGAGAACGGGGTATTTATTGCTATAGAAGGAGTATTCCCCGATGAGATCAATGATTATTATGGCGATTCGGAATTTATTAATCTGGCCAGTCCGGCAGAAAAAGATCCTTCTGAAATGCTGGCCTATGGACAAAGAATAGGCTATAACCGCAAATGTCGAAAAGATACATGGCATTACTCCATGTCAAAAGTTTGGTTTCAATTAGATAAACAATCTTTTGGGGTAATGATTGCGGCAGTTGTCAAATACGAGAAACAAAGACAAAAAGATGATAACCATGAAACACATAAGTTATAATATTAAAACGTATATTAAACATGTGGGTTTATTATTGGTGAGCCCTTCGGGGTTTATGCGACTTAAAAAAATTACAAGCGTATGAATAAAAAGGCTTTATGGCTTTACTGTGTTTTCCTTATGTTGGGAATAGCGGCATATCCTCAATGCAATCAGCGCCTGGTTGAGCAATCTGCTGAACTGGCAGGCTCCGATGCGATTTATTTGCGCGATTTTAAAGTGAAACTTTCCGGGGGGAATATGGAAAACCCATCGCCCACCGGCAAATACCCTGTTTATTTGAACAAAGGAGTAACATACAGGTTTACTGTTGCCAATGCAAATGAATTTGAAGGAAAAGCCATTGTAGAACTGGCAAAAAGAGGACAGGTATATTCAGGCAACTATAATTTTGAATCGAAGGAATACCTGAATTCTTTTGATCTCGAATGTACTCAATCATCGACCTATCAGCTACTGGTTAATTTTGGTGAAGAGAAGGAAGGGTGCGCTGCTATTGTAATGTCGATGGTTTTACAGGACTCAATGACATACATAGAACCTAAACCCGGGTTACCAACTGAAAGCGATTCGAACGGGGTGTTTTACAAATGGTTCGATAACAAACTACAAATTGCATCGACCGCGGGGAAAAATGCAGAAATCCAGGTATCTGTCTCTCAAGGGAAATTAAGAAAACAAGGGAAAGATTATATTATACGCCCGGACACTATTGGCAACCTAATGGTAAAGGCCCGTATTTACCTCGATGGTAAACTGGTGGAATACGATTCTGTTGATTACCTGGTTGAACTACCTCCACTTCCCACAATACTTCTGCCTGGAGAAAATATAGGAGTACTCAATGTTAAGGATTTCAACGGACTGGGAGAGATAGACTTGTATTTTCCCTATGATGTTGAATTTAACCCATATAAATTAATGCATTTTTCAATTTCTACCGATAGGGCAGGCTTTAGTTCATATATTTCAAATGGAGAAAATTTATCACCCCAACAAATTAATTGTATTAAAAAACTTAAGCCAAACGATAAATTCTATATTATGAATGCCGTTTTTATTGATCCGGAAGGGAAAGAGCACACCTCTAACCAAAGAGAAATATTTATAGTTGATTATTAATTAAATAAAGTCAACTATTCAAAATGGGTATTGAAGAAGTGATAAAAATTGAATAAATTAGGATTTAGTTGTTTGTCTCATTCACAACTTAATTTATTCACTATGGAAATAGCAGAAATTATCGAAAGTTTAAAGGAATTACAGATTCTTACGGAAGACGACTTTGATATTTTGAACGATTTGTGTGAAGAGATTGAACAAAATGTCGAAGGAAATAAGGCAATAAAACCTTTACTTGGAATTCTTGAAAGTCACCCTTATGTCGATTTTGGGTTACCTGGAAATATTGTTCATACATTGGAATCATTTTTTCGAAAGGGCTATGAAGATGAACTGGTAAATTCGTTACAAAGAACTCCGACTTTGCATACTGTTTGGATGCTGAACAGGGTAATAAACGGTGTTGAGAAAAAGGAAAGAAAAAAATACATTGATATTCTGATAAATATTGTGAATAAAAAAGAATTGGATGAAGAAATTATTGAATTGGCCCGTGAATTTTTAGATCATCAAAATGAGGAATAGTAAACCATAATAACTATATAAAAAACATTCATTTACCTATCGAAAGGTAAAAAAGGAATTAAAAATCGTAAAAGATTAAGAAAAAGGTTGCCTGAAACGTAGCAACCTTTTTATCATACCATAAAACTATCGAACGATTATCATTTTCTTACAATCGATCTGTTTTCCATCTATAACCAAATTATAGAAATAGACTCCTTCAACGAGATTTTCAGTATTCATTTCAAAGATATATTTGCCTGCTTCTTTAACAGAATTAACAAGGGTATTCAGTTTTTTGCCTGTATAGTCATACAAATTTAACTGAACAATTGCCTTGTAATCAAGGGAATATTCCAGTTTTGTGGAATTTACAGCAGGGTTCGGGAAATTCTGTGATAATTTTCCAAACCCTTCAGATACAATATTGTTGTTGGTAGTTGTACCTGGAACATAAGCAATAAGACTATCGATTTCATCAATTGTTAAAGTGCGGTTGTAAAAACGGAACTCGTCAAGAATACCACTAAAAGTTGCTTCAGAACTTCCGGCAGCACCAAGAACAAAACTGGTTTCTGCGTTCGAGCCAAATGCCATCGTATCACTCACGATGGTGTCACCATCGATATACATCGTGCCAATAAGGCCATCAAAATTAAGGGCAAAGTGGTGCCACTCTTCTACCAGCAAATTGTCTATAGCACCATGAATATATATTTTTCCATCGGGATCTGCGATATACGATTCGAACTGAATTTCGTTCCAGTAAGTATCAATGCAAATATCCCACATAAATTCATCTGCATTCCATGCATCACGTTTACCGCATAAACCAAAATACCCAGTTCCTCCAGAATAATTGACCCAAACAGAAACTGCAAGTTTGTTCGTACCATTTGAAGGGTTATAGCTTCCAATCAATACATTGTTCAACGATTCGGGGGTGAATTTTAACCCTTTGCCAAATTTTCCATCTGTCCATTCGGGAGAATTCACAAGTGTTCCTGAAGGGGCAACATCATTTCCTGACACAGCATTGGCTGTTGTTGTTCCTGTTCCTTCATTGAATTGGTAGTACCCTACAAGCCCATTGGTTAAGTTTACCTGCGAAAAAAGGATTGTTGATACTGCCATAACTGTAACTAAAATCGTAATTCTTTTTTTCATATTATTAAAGTTTTAGAATTATAAAAATGTATTAATGG
>JAHEEB010000057.1:0-1422 GCA_024640925.1 Bacteroidota bacterium
ACCTTCCTATGGATACTGAATATACAGAAGCCATGGTGGTCAACCTGCGTAATCGTTTTGATGGTATCCCGGAAGCCTTTTTTGGAAATGCATCTACAGCAATACCTACCGCAATTTTTAAGCGTAATGCTTCTTTGAGCGAAATTGCAGAAATTATTCATAACTCACTGGAGCCTATGGTTCAGACACCATCTAAAAAAATTACAGATTTTTTCATGCTGAACCTTGCCGCTATGAATGCAAAATTACCTTATACCTCTCTGGATTTAGGAAGTATAAATTCCAAACATCCACTTTCGTTCTTCAATAACAACTTTTCCAAGCTGCCTATCTATATGGTGGATTTCGGAACAGGTGAGCCCAGGAAGGTTATTCCGCATAATCTCACGGATCATCAGTTATTGATATGGCCTGTATCATCTTCTATAAAAGACGGTGTTGAAATTTATTTCTCCGGGGTTTTTGCGCATTTAATCAATAAACTGAAAAAAGGTGATCCATGGCTATTGGAAATGAAAAAATTTGAAAAGTAAGAGGCCAAAGACATAAATATAAAAACTTTCAGACGGGATTATAAATCCGGAAAGTATAAAAGTAAAACATAAAAAAAAGGAGTTGAATAATGAAAAATGTATGTGTTATAACTGGAGGCGGCAGTGGAATGGGACTTGCAACAGCTAAATTATTGGGGAAAGAGAATTACATTATTATAGCGGGAAGAACACTAAAGAAGCTTGAAAATGCATTAAATGAATTAAAAGAAGAAGGAATAGGGGCCGAATCTTTCGCCTGCGACATTTCAGATCGGGCATCTGTTAATAAACTGGCTGCTCATGCCAAAGAAACCGGCAGGATAGTATCGGTAATAAATGCAGCAGGAATGTCACCAAACATGGGCGATGCAAAAACAATTATGGAAGCCAATGCCATGGGCACTATCAATATTAATGAAGCCTTTTATGAAGTTATGGAAGAAGGCTCTTGTCTGATAGATGTATCTTCTATGTCTGCTTATCTCACGCCTTCTTTTATTATGCCAAAGAAGAAATACAAGTATAGTAGAACAGACAAAGAGATTTTCATGAAAAAGATGATGGCAAGAGTCAATATTTTTCCTAAAAAAGTCAGGTCAGGTGTGTCGTATGGTATTTCCAAGAATTTTGCTATTTGGTATGCAAAAACAGATGCTGCTAAATTTGGTGAAAAAGGAATCCGTGTATTGAGCGTTTCTCCTGGGTCTTTTGAAACGCCTATGGGAGAAATGGAAAAAGATAGTGTGGGAGAATACACAAAACAATGTGCCATAAAACGTCCCGGAAGGGTTGAAGAGATTGCAAACCTGTTTGCTTTTTGTGTAAGCAATAAGGCAAGCTATTTAACAGGGGTTGACATACTTTGTGACGGAGGCTGCGTTGCTTCGGG
>JAHEEB010000057.1:1432-11143 GCA_024640925.1 Bacteroidota bacterium
ATAAATGATAGTATATAGAAATAAAAAACAGAAAAATATGAATGTTAAGGATAAAACAATAGTTATAACTGGCGGAGGAAGTGGTGTAGGCAGGGAATTAGTTTTAAACCTGCTTACGAAGGGGGCCAGAGTTATCACCGTTGATATCAACGAATCTGCCTTGCTTGAAACAATAAAATTTGCCGGTGAGAAAGCTGATAAATTGTCTGTTCACGTTTTAAATATAACAGACAGAGATGCGGTAGAGCTATTTTCGCAAAAGGTTATTGCCAGGTATGGTGAAATTGACGGTCTAATCAACAATGCTGGAATTATTCAACCATTTGTCAAAGTAAATGACCTTGATTATACCACCATTGATAAAGTGATGAATGTGGATTTTTACGGTACACTATACATGACAAAAGCTTTCCTGCCTCATTTTCTAAAACGCTCCGAAGCAAATATCGTAAATATATCCAGTATGGGCGGACTTTTCCCGGTTCCCGGAGAAAGTATTTATGGTGCAGCAAAGGCAGGAGTAAAACTGTTTACTGAGGGACTGCATTCAGAACTGAGAAATACAAATGTACATGTAACACTCATTTGTCCGGGAGGTATTGAAACAGATATAAAATTCAATTCAGGGGCAGAAAAGAACCGTAAAGATGAAAATGAAATAAAAAAAGCAGTAATAAAGCCTGTAAAGCCTGCTAAAGCTGCTCAGATAATTATTGAATCTATGGAGAAAAACAAGTTCCGGGTTCTCCTTGGAAAGGATATTAAAGCATTGAATTTCATTTTTAAATTAAGCCCAAGATTAGCTGAAAATCTTATTAATAAGCAAATGAAATCGCATGTGCCTGAATAACATATAGAAAAAAAGCCGTCTCAGTATTATTTTGAGATGGCTTCTTTTTCATTTGAATTCCCTGTAGGTACTTCAGACACATACAAGGTAAAAATATATTATTAACCTTCTTTAATCCTCCTTATTTACAACAATCTTATATATCTCATTATTCCTGTCAAATACCATTTGACTGGTTTCTTTATCCAGTATATTTGAGTTAAAAGTTTTATACATTCCGTTTTTTAATTCTACAAATATGCCTTCCTTACCTGTCATTACATAAATCACAGGGATTCCGCAAACCAAAAAAGCCAGCGAACTTTTCTCAAGTTTTATGATTTCCTTTTCTTTTCCTCTATAATAAGTGAATTCTGAGGGATTTTTCAAAAACTCATCTTTATGTAATAAGGAAGGATTAAACGATATTATCCCATTCTGAACTATCACTCCCAGTTCACCAAACCTCGAAATGAAGTCTTCCTTTACTTGTCCGGTCATTCCTGGTTGTTGGGCGCCTGTAAATCCTGGGGTATGGGAATAAGGGTCGGTTGGGAATGCCCCATACTCTACCGGAGACTTGTACCCTCCCATCCCAGCCTTGATTTCCTGGTAGTGATAATAGATTTTATCAGTAATTGATTTGTCAGTCTTTTTTTCTAACCCATCAAACCATAATTCCTGCACTGCCAACTGTAATTTCGAAACCATATGCCAGTAAATGCACCCCAACCCCTCGTATTTAAAGAATGTTCCGGATCTGCCTGTAAACTGGCTGTGATTGAATAAATCGTAATAAATTTTACATATTTTTTCAGCTTCATCTTTTTCCAGGGCCTGTTCTTTTATCAAAGCTTGCATTAACTCGGAAGCATTTTGAAAGGTACCATTAAAATGAAAATTATTTTCACTGTCTACCTCAATAAATTTTTTACTTTTTATCTTAATCTCATTCATCAGAAATTGACTCTCCCTGATTTTTTCTTCGGGAATGTTATTCTTTTCTAAGAAAGCAGGCAATTCCCTGTTGGGGTAGAGCATGTATGTTTTCTGATCGCTTCTGTACAATTTACTTTGCCGGAGAGCATCGAGAAGTTTGATCGACTCTTCAGGTGTTAAAAAGCCGGATCCCAGAATAGCTACTTGTCCTTCAAGCATTTCATACAAATTCTCAATGGCATATCCGCTGGTATTAAAATGGACAAGGTTATACGAGTGATATAAACCATCGGGTCGCTTATTGCGTTTGATTGTATCGTGAAAATATAACTGGCATAATCTCAGGAAATGGCAAAACTTATCAGTTTCCAATATCTCCTGCTCTTCAGAAAATCCACTATAAACGGCCTTTCTGTATATTTCACCAGCCTCACCAAGCTCATCCATTAATGTTTTGCGTTGTTCATCGGAAATCTTTTCATTAAGAATGGACAAGTTTCTCTCTAATGTATTGTTTATCGATTTGAACAAGACTATAACTTCTTTTGAAACGGAAATTTGTTTTGAAGTATTCTTAAACAAAGTTTTAAGCTGATTTATGAACCGGTAAAGATTATATAATGTTACCATTGATAGACCGTATCCTACAAGTGCATTGTTCGCATCATTCCATTCCGGTCGCTGCGTGCTCATCCATATTCCACCACCCGGGACAAAGTTGCTTATCTTAGCCAGTAAGCTGACCAGTATTTTCTCTGCCAGATTGACCTTATATATTGATCCATCTTTACCTAGTAACAATTTCCCGTCAGAACCATTTTGTTTTACTCTTTCATGAATTATTTTTTCAAGCTCTTCATCATATGTAACACTGTTGCGTGGATCATTCACCAGGTTTGTATATGGTTTTATTTTATACGGCACATTGGCATAAACAAATATTTTCCTGGCAAGCAACTCCTCCAGAACGCCGGGATGATATTTAATTGAAAGTTCAAGAAGATTAAGCAGATAGATAACCTGATGGTCGCCCCAGTAGCCGATGTTTGACCATGGATCATCCGGATCGGTTTTTTCCCACTCAATACCATTATTCGTAATTCTATAAGGATTATATCCATCGGGTGTTGAGGCATTTACAAACTTTGTAATAAAACTTTCAATAAACTGCGGGTACGATAAAGAAAGTGCGTTCCAATTCTGAAAGATATCTCGCCAGTTACCCTGGTAATATATGTTTTCTCTACCATCAGAATTTTTAATATCGATGGAAAACTGGTTCCATGGCCGGCTCGGATCGCCATGTCTACGACTAAAGGTAAGGGGGAGATATTCAAGGATCAGCCTTTCAAGGTCGGGGAGATTAGCTGATCTGATTTTCTGGAGAATTGCTGAATGCGTTTCCTGCTCTGGCAGTGAAGAAAGAAACATTTTGTTTTTTTCGAAAACTTCTTTATTCCATTTTTGAATAAAGATGAACAAATCATCTTTTGAAATTGAATAACCGTTGCTAAAAATACCCCCTCGCATACTATTGAAGAGGGTATTAGAATAATGTCTCGCATTCAACATCGGTTGGTTGGAATATTGAATCCCATCAGCCGCTGCTACTTTAATTTTCAGATTCTCGGTTCCCTTACTGATATCCTGCTTTACTAAATTTAATAATTCAGGTTTTTTAATCTGTTGCCTAAGCAGAATTATTTCTGTTGGTCCCTGGTTTAGTTCAGCTATAATATACCAGTTTTTAGATACATTGGAATTCAGATTCATCTTTGAATTCACAAAAAAAGATCCCCTGCGGCCTTTCAAAATACTTTCGGATTCTACATTTTCACTAAAAATAAACTTATCAAATTGATCTGTTGTAAAAAGTATTTTGGGTTTCGAAAGTCCCAATTGCAAAACTGTAGTTGCCTTAAGTGCTTCGCATGGTTCGGCTTTATCAGACATAATGGCACTTAAAGTAAAAATACCAAGTCCGGTATTTTCATCAATTTCACATTTTTTATATCCATCAACCAGGGTACTCATATTGGTCTGCAACCCTCGATTTATTCCGAATGGTAGAATATTCTGTATTCCGTCAACTATTTTGTATTCTATATTTGAATCTTTATCAAGGTTAACTAACCGCGATTCTCTTACAAAACCGAATTTATCGCTGTTCATCCAGCAATAAGAAAATGCAGACTTCAAATCATAATTAATTTCTTCAAATAAGAGTTTGTTCCCGTATATACTTTTATATATATTTTGCTCAAGCTTATAAATGCCTTTATGCTTGGGTTCAAAAGGTTCCCAAAGAAATTGTCTTTCTTTCAGGCTGACAAGAATAATTGTCTTAGGGCCAGTGTTGGTAGAGGCATCGTGGATTTTATCGTCGGTTGTATATGGAAACAGAGCAGAATCGGGATTACGTCTCCCACAAGTTAGCCCACCATGGGTTGACACGTACATCCAATGATCGGAATCACTTACTACGGTAATAAAAAAGGGAGGCATTGAAAGGTAGTTGGATATTTTATAAAATGGTTCATTGTCAATTGTAACAATTGCTCCTTCTACCTCACTGGTATTAAGATTTAATGTGCTTTTACCAAGAAAAACATTTTTATGATCAACCATAAATATCGATGAAATATCTATTGTTCTAAATAAAATGGAATATTTGCCGTTGCAGCATGTCCTTTTTTATCATATACATAGATGAATAAGCGATAAGCGCCCGGTATTTTTGGCGGATTAAGAGTAACATCTGAACCCGCATATAAAGACAAGACACTATCCGGTTTGCTTTCATAATCGCCTCCCAGGCTCAGGTCAGTACTTTCATGCAATATCTCCCACTTGTAGCTGAGTGTATCTTTATCGGTATCTTTTGCTATAACACTCGCAAAGAGCTTATTATTATGTTTTATTTTAATGCTTTCATAAGCACTTTTGTTATTTAGGGTAAAACTATCTATTTCAGGACAACGGTTTTCAGGCCATTTACCATTCCATAAGTAATGCATAGCATCTACTGTTTCCGTTTCCTCTCCATTTTCTGTAAACATGCCATACCATGTTGGAGTTCTTTCCTGCTTCTGTCCCCAAAGAAAAACATATGATCCCAGGCATCGGTTTGTATCCACTTTTATGGCTAATAAATAACGGTCAATAAAAGCATGAGCCTTTTCCTTACTTGTGGGTTCAATTGGTGAGCCCCATTCTGTTGCCGGCATTTCCCAATGTCCGGTAGAGCCCCACTCGGTAACCATATATGGTCCATTCCACCCTGCATCAGCAATTCGTTGCTGAAGGTTCACAATGTCACCATACATTTGAATAGAAATAAAATCGATATCTGTACAATGCTGTTTAATGTAGTCGATTTCTTTCTTTCCAATGCCAGCAAGTGTTGTTGTTGTGACATGGTTTGGATCAATTTGGTGTATCATTTTTGAAATATCATTTACGGCATCATAAACTTTAAATGATTCAGTCTGTAAGTTAAGTTCGTTGCCAATAGCCCAACCTAGTAAGGCAGGATGATCTTTTAATCTTAATACTTCTGATTTTAAATATTCAAATTGTTTTTTAACCCAAACAGTATCATCATAGTTATACCCATGCCTTTCACGACCTACTTCGAGTCCCATTAATACCATCAATCCATTTTTCTGAGCCTTATCAAGAATTACCTTGGCATCTTCTTTCCCATTTTCGGTTCGCCAGGTACGGAATGAATTAGCTCCGTGTATTCCCAGAGCATCAATATTACCAAACTCCAGGCCTGCACCCTTAACATAAAAGGGCTTTCCATTTACCAGTAGCTGATATTTATCTTTATCCTGAATAAGTTCAACTTTCGAAGGTGATTTATCATCTTTTCTTAAATGATTTCTGCATGCACTACTTAATACTAATAGTACCAATAAGCTCCAATATATAGATCGCATCGATTATAAAATTTTATTTAACTGATTTATTGATTAAAAATTTTTCTAACTCTTCTAATGATTTCCCTTTCGTCTCAGGGATATATTTTAAAATGAATAGTAATCCTGCAAAGCAAATAATTGCCAAAATTGCAAAGGTAGTGCCCGATCCGAAGACAGCTAGTTCAACAGGGAAGATTGTTATAACCAGAGCACTGATAAGAGCATTAAATGTACCAGCTACAGAAATTGCCAAACCTCGTATCCTGTTTGGAAAAATTTCGGAGAGTAATGCCCATGTAACTGGTCCAAGAGAAATGGCAAAAGAAGCTATAAAGAAAAGTATACCAAATAATACCAGCCAGGCATTAACCTGTATGCTGCTTTTTAGTATAATGCTTCTGGTCTTGTCATAAGAGTCACCAATCTGCGATCTGACATCTTCAAAAAATTTAACTTCGCTGGTATAATTTTTACCTGATAATTCTGTTAATCCTTCCGTTATCTGAATAATTTCATTATCAGAAAATCCTTTAGCAGTCATTTCCGCAGCAATTTTGTTCGTTGAGTTTTCATTAATTGAGTAATGAGCCCTGTAAAACGCAAATGAAGAAAGTGTATAGGCAATAACAATGCCCGACATACCCAATATTAATAAAGGCTTTCGTCCTATTCGATCAATTAAGAACATGGCAAGTACAGTGAAAATAACATTAACAAAACCTAAAATTACTGCCTGCATAAAAGCGGCATCACGTCCACCACCAGTAGCTTCAAATATAATAGGGGCATAATACAGAATGGCATTAATTGCTGATATTTGCTGAAGAAAAGCAATTCCCAACCCAATAATTAATATAACCTTCATTTCACGTGAAAAAAGTTCCCTGAAATATGTTTTTTGTCGGCTATTATCGCTATTTATACTTTGGTTGATTTCGTTAATTGTAGTATTAGCATACGTTTCGCCACCTATTTTCTGAAGAACCCTTCTGGCTTCAGCAATTTTTGACATTTTTACCAACCAGCGCGGACTTTGAGGAACAAAAAATAAGAGTAAAAAATAAACAGCAGCAGGTATAACACCGATACCTAACATCCAGCGCCATGTAAGGTTAGGATCAGTTACCAGTTTGTTTATTACATAATTTGAAAAGAATGCAACTGAAATACCGAGTACAATATTTAGTTGGTTAATTGATACAAGCGTACCACGATATTTTTGAGGTGCTACCTCAGCAATGTACATGGGGGCAACCAATATGGCCATACCAACACCCAAACCGCCTATTATACGGGCAATGATAAATATTGTCAGGCTGTGAGATAATGCAGTACCTATGGCGCAAAAGGAAAATAAGATTGCCGTACCAATTAATACAATTTTTCGCCCGTACTTGTCGGCTAATATTCCGCCTATAAAATTACCTACGATGGAACCAACAGTAAGAGAACTTACCGAGAAACCGAACCAGAAAGAAGCTTGGTCGAGCCCAAAGACTTCGGAATAATAGGGTATAGCACCTGCTATTACTGCGCTGTCGAAACCAAGTAAAAATCCACCAAGAGCTACAATTATGGATAATAATCCAACGTATTTTGTATTAAAGCCAGAATTCATTTTTAATTTTATTTACTATGCATTTAAGACATAGTTGAATTAAACATTTACTATTATTCGTCGAGAAGAATGATTTGTATAGAATCGGTGACTTCTTTAATCTCATCGGAACTATAAGCGTTTACTACCGTAAGTCTTGCCCAGATTGTGTCGGCAGGTGCAGTTACACGAAATCGTATTTTCCCAACTTTATATTGATTTGGAAGTTCACTCTGATCAAGAACACTAATTGCTTTACCATCATAGAAAGTGATGTTGTCCCCTACAGCATTAATAGTGAACGTCACAGTATCACGTTTTGGAAGGGTTGTGGGAGTGGCAGAGAATTCAATAATTTTTGGATCAGAAATAAAATCCTTTTTACAGGAAAGTACTGATATTAAAATTCCGGTTATTAAAACAACTTTTTTCATATTTTGTATTTTTAGCAGTTTCTAATGTTGATTGAATTATGGATTAATTGTATTTCAGAATTTTTATCGTTTTTGAATATCCAGAAGAAGAGAAATTTACTAAGTAAATAGCCTGGTTTAAATCATTTAAATCGATGTAATTCTCACCCTGATTGACTATTCCTGAATCAATTTTTTCACCAAGCAGGTTAATAACAGAATATTTAAGCCGACACTTACTGTTGACATACATAAAACCATTTTTCTGATAGTAAGCATTAAAAACAAATCTGTTTTCCTTTGAAAGTGTTGCTGTTGAAGTATCAGAAAAAATAATCCGGCCCAGGTTAAAACCTCCTATAATAATATTCACTCTCATTAAAGTATCGGTTATATAGATGGGAATATTTTTAATATAAACTGATTTGAATGTTGTCTTTGCGCCAGTACTGGGCACACTGATAATTTCTGATCGTTGTTCACCATTAAATGATAAGGAAAGTTTACCTATCGAGTTGTATGATGCTAGTAATAATTCGGCATAGTATTCTTTTGATGAGTCTACTTTAACAGTATATTCAAGCCATTCGTCAGTTATTGTGTTCCCGACTGATTCAATACCATCAGATATTTCGGTGTCTACACCTTCATCCTGTCTCGATCCATTACCATCATTGATGGAATCTGTATCGTGATAAGCTAATCCTTCCCCTCCCAAATCATACATTGCCGGGTATATAGTTCCTGGGATATAATTTCCATTACCTTCGGGATAAGGCAGTTGTCTTAAAATTGAAACAGGCACTGTTATTGAATCTGAACCACAAAGTGTTTTTAGTTTTAAGATTATTTCACCATCAACGGAGTTCCAATTTATGCTCACAGCGTTTGAATCATTCCGGCCATTAAATGTTATGCCGTCAGAAACTTTCCACAAATAAGTTGCATCTGCAATAACAGGAACGGAGTATACCAGCCCTTCTGCATTTTCATGCACGTAAACCGGACCGTTCACTGTTTGGTTGTTTGTTTTTACATCTAGTTGCAGGTTTAATGTTTTGCATGATGAGCTGAGCCTGCAACTAACCAAGCTATCGCTACATCCCCAGTTTACTGAGATCTTTTTGGTCCCCTGTCCTGAAATAATTTCAGCATCGGATGGAACTGTCCATTCGTAATCGTTACTATCACTAGCTTGAATGGAATAAGTCAAATTACTTTGGCATTTGAAGATACTACTGTCTCCTGTGATTTTTGGAGAAAGATTTTGTTGATATACCCTGACATAATCTACTACCATTTTCTGTGGAAAAACAGTTGTTGCATCAGGATTCCCTGGCCAGTTTCCTCCAACCGCCAGATTCAATAGAATGAAAAAGGGGTTGTGAAACTCACTTAAATCTGCAGGAGTTATGTCAATGATGTTGTATTGTATACCATCAACCAACCATTTTATGGTCTTTTCATCCCAAATTATTGAAAATGTGTGAAAAGTATCGGCAAATATTCCCGAGGATAATTGATACTCGTTTCCATATTGGGCATGTTGACTGGAAGAGTTTGCCCAATGGGCAGTTCCATAAACTTTGCTATCGTTTCCGTTGCTACCGCCAACGAGTTCCATTATGTCCGTTTCACCACAAGCAGGCCACGATGTTCCTTCGAAAATATTTGTTCCCAGCATCCAGAAGGCAGGCCAAATGCCCTGACCGTATGGTAACTTCATTCGAGCCTCTATTTTTCCATATTTCCAATATCCTTGTTTATAATATGTAATTAGTCTTGCTGAAGTATAGCTTCTTCCGCCATAACTTTCTTTATTAGCTGAAATGGTAAGTACTCCATCTTGAACATACGTATTTTCTGATTTCCCGGAAGTATAATATTGTAATTCATTATTTCCCCATCCGTCTCCACCTGTTTCATAAGTCCATTTAGTCGAGTCGGGCAATCCAACATAATTGAACTCATCATTCCACACCAATTCATAACAATCCTGGGCATTTA
>JAHEEB010000541.1 GCA_024640925.1 Bacteroidota bacterium
TGCCTCTGCCAGTTTTAAAATAAAAAGCATTCCTGTTGCTGATGGCGGAGAAGGAACAGTAGAGGCATTAGTCAATGCCTTGAAAGGAGAAATAGTTACTTGTGAGGTACACGATCCTATAATGCGAAAAATCCATGCAACCTATGGCATTGTTAAAAATGGAGCTACTGCAGTTATTGAAATGTCATCTGCTTCTGGATTATCGTTATTATCTTTAAAAGAAAGAAACCCATGGAACACTACCTCATATGGTACCGGCGAACTCATTCTGGATGCACTAAAAAGAGGTTGTTCTCGGTTTATAATTGGTATTGGCGGAAGTGCAACCAACGATGCCGGTATTGGAATGGCTAAGGCATTAGGAATAAAATTTACCAATAAACAAGGAAACGATATTGGACATGGGGGAGGAGCCCTTTCGGAGCTTTATCAGATTGATTTATCGGGAGTAGTTACAGAAATTAAAAAATCAGAATTCAGAATAGCTTGCGATGTTTCGAATCCTCTTACCGGAAAAAATGGTGCAAGCCTGATGTATGGTTTTCAAAAAGGAGCCGATAAAGCTATGGCTCATAAACTTGATAAAAATTTAATTCATGTTTCAAATGTAATTTCCAAACAGATTGGGATTGAAGTAAAGGAAATACCTGGCTCTGGTGCTGCTGGTGGGTTAGGTGCCGGATTTCTGGCATTTTTAAATGCCCGACTGGAAAATGGATTTGAAATTATCAGAAAGGAAACCGACCTTGATGCGCTTTGTCGATGGGCAGATATAGTTATAACTGGAGAGGGCAAGCTCGATTATCAGACCTTGTTTGGAAAAGCGCCTTTTGGTGTTGCACAAACAGCAAAGGTTTACAAAAAACCGGTAATTGCTGTTGCAGGTACTTTAGGAGAAAGATATACAGAATTGTACAATTCGGGTTTTGATGCCTTGTTTTCCATTATAAATAAGCCAATGGAATTGGACGAAGCTATAAAGAATGCTCCTTTACTTTTGCAGGAATGCGGTTACACTATCGGTAAGACTTTATTGGTTTCCCCATTCATTTATAAATAAAAAAAACCGTTACAGACTTTACTTCTGAACGGTCTTTTTTTATATCATTATCAGGTGTTTTAATCCCTGCTGCCAACTAATCTAAGTAGGAAATAAAGTAGCATGGCCAATGAAGATAATGCGGCAACAACATACGTGTAAGCAGCCCATTTTAATGCGTCTTTTGCCTGTGAATGATTGTTGTAATTAGTAATTCCACTTTCTGAGAGCCAGGCAAGTGCTCTGCTACTGGCATTTATTTCTACGGGCAATGTTACAAAAGCTACAATAGTAAAAATAGCATAGGCAACTACAATTATAGATAAAGCAATTGGTGCAAATGTATTGCTGAACATTACCCCGAAAAACATGAGAGTAAAAATTGTGTTTAATATGGTAGAACTTATATTCTGAATGGGAATAAGTTTTGATCGCAAATTTAACCATGTATAAGAATTAGCATGTTGAACAGCATGACCACATTCATGTGCCGCAACAGCTGCCGCCGCAATGCTTTGACCATAGTAAACATCCTTGCTAAGCGCAATAGTTTTGGTGACAGGATTATAATAGTCACTTAAATTTCCATTGGTAAAAACAACGTTCACATCATTTATTCCATTATCACGTAACATTTTTTCAGCTACGTCTTTTCCGGTCATTCCCTGATTTATTGGCATTTTGGAATACTTTTTAAATTTCGATTTTAGCACCCAGCCAACAATCATACTTAATAAGGCAAATACGCCGAAAATCAATAAATAACCTAAATCTATCATAACTTTATATTTTTTGTAATAAAGAACTTTCAAATTTCTTACCAAAGATAAATACTTTCATTTGAATGTCAATATGTCAGCAAATGAAGGAAACAATTTTAACAAGATTTTAGAAAAGCTGAAAATATGTCAACTTAAAACTGATTATAATTTCAAGAATCAATAAATTATGTTATGACAATTAGCTAATAGCCAATATGGTATTAATGGATATCAACTTATTTTCTAATTTTCGATAAATAATTTTGTATGACCAAAAAACTTGTCTATATTTGCCAGCCGCTTCTAAAAAAGGTTTTTAGCGTAAAACCTGAGAAGGTAGGATAAATTGAAATAGAAATATATTGATTTATTGAGGTAGAGTCCCGATGTACATCGGGAGTAGCTCGTCGGACGAGCCCCAAAATTTAAAGTCGTCCGCTGGTTTGAAATGATGATATTAAAATATACTGCGGGGTAGAGTCCCGATGTACATCGGGAGTAGCTCGTTGGACGAGCCCCAAAATTTGAAGTCGTCCGCTGGTTTGAAATGATGATATTAAAATATACTGCGGGGTAGAGCAGTTGGTAGCTCGTCGGGCTCATAACCCGGAGGTCGCATGTTCGAGTCATGTCCCCGCTACTAAAAGACCTGGTACTAAAAGTATCGGGTCTTTTTTATAAATGGAAAAGTTGAAAATAAATTCCTTTTAGTTTTGGAACTCCTCTCTTATAAGATAAAAAAACACCTGCTTATTAATAACATGAGCAGGTGTTCTTATTATATCGAATTTACTATTATTGGAAGTTGAATGAAGGCTAGAATTTATAGTCCAACCCAATGCCATAGCAATTGTTTGTACGGTCATAGGTATCAGTACCTGAAAGTGCCGTGCCATTATAAGCTGAAGAATTTTTAGTCCATTTAGTATAATTGGTGAAAAAATAAGCGATGTTAAGTTTCAGTTTGGAAGTTATATTTATTGAACCGCCCATACCAATGGAGTATGAATCCAGACTAAAACTCAAATCACTTTGGTAATCGTCATTTACGTTGGTTTTGGTATATTGTGCCCCGGCACTGATTAAAAAACGATCGGTTAGCTTATATTCTGATCCGAACAGCACTTCGTTAATACCACCATCGATGTATTTCTGTTTGTCGTTGGACATATCTGCATCTGAATCAAAGAAGTGGTGATAACCACCGGAAATATTCCATTTTTCAGTTATTTCATAAGCAGCACCGATCGAGAGAAATGCGGGAATGTCGTTGGCCGTTATAGCACCATCGGGGAACATACCGGTACCATCAACATCGGTCTTGTTTTTTACATCAATGGAACTCTTGAATTCATATTTTGCTGCAAGATTCAACCCGTTTAAATGATAATTGATACTCAAAATCGGCGAATATCCCCAGCCTGATTGTTTGCAATCTATCTGTTTGTCTGCTGTTGCTGTAGCATAGGTTGTCATACCTGCAGCTGTAAAGAAAGCAGGAGCTGACATCATTGCCCCGGTGGGGTTTAAAAGAGGGTGTTGGGGATTTATTTGAATATCTGTAAGGTGTCCATTGTATCCGTTGTTTACCACATTGATACGAAAACCCAGTGCTGCAGAAAAAGCATCATTGATTTTGTATGAACCATTCAATTGCATACCAATTATATAAGAGTTGCCTTCCATACTGCAATTCATGCTGTAAGCAGTGGTAGTGATCCCGCTGGAAGTAAGAGCTAAAGGAATCATTGAGATCTGTGATTCAAATGATGGTAATCCATCATCAAATGTTACTTTTCCTCCGCCACCAACTACCGATAAATGAAAGGAAAGAACGAAATTATCTTTTTTATATGCCAACTGAAGACTTGGAATAACCGGCGAGTTGGTTACACCTTTATACGATTTTGTTGTGTTACCTGCATTGTTCATTGCAAAAGGGGCAAACGTGGAAGTGATCGTCCGCGTTTGAAATGCTCCTTGATTCGATATGGAGAGATGCATTCCATTTGTAAGGAATGTCAGACCTGCTGGATTTTCATAAGCAGCATCGATTTCCATTGTCGCACCACGGGCCGGATTTCGAAGAAAATATGCAGTTTGGTTAGTGTTGGTAACTATGCCGCCTGCAAATGCAATATTCGCGACACATGAAAAAAAGGTAATGAAGAATAAAGATTTTTTCATAAATACAAGATATAAAATGTTAAATTAGAAAATGTTGCTACTTAAATAATATAAATACTTGAATAACAATTTCGTAAATCTAAGTTAAAACCTTCATACAAACAAATTATGACTTCAGATATGTGACAGGCTTGTTTTTGGATGTGAATAATTATTCAAATCATTGCCAGAGAATGGTTAGAACAACATTCAATTTCTCTTATACTCTTTTGGAGATACACCAACATGCCTTTTAAAAT
>JAHEEB010000542.1 GCA_024640925.1 Bacteroidota bacterium
TACCTGTTCCTGTAGGATGAATTCCTCTTTCTGTATATGGTTCATCGGGTCTGAATAAATCATAAACCCATCCGTCAAAATCGAAACCCGTAAAATCCCTGACTTCAATATTATCTTCAACTTCATTAAAATCATCGGTATATGGGTCGACTTCTTTGGGATTGGAACACATTCTTACATACATAATTGAATTGAGTGATGACATGAGATTTATAAACTCATTGGGCAAATTCTGATTGTAATAAAAGTTGTTTTTTTGCATTTTATTAACCATCAGGTACTCACCTTCAATGCCTGCTACATGCATACGTATAAAATCAGATGGGCTTTCCTGTTTAAACCGGATTAAATCTTCGTCTGCAACATGACTGACACTAACAGTTGATGAACCTATCGGAAATTTGTTCATATCATCAAAACTGTTAACATGAAACCTTGACATTACAGCACGGTGATACTCTTCATGCTGCCATCCGTTGCCTCCCGGAGCGTACATTAAAATAAAATCACCTGTAAACAAAGATAAATAGTAAAGAAGCTTCTTCCTGCCGTCCATTTTGGTTTTAGAATCAGCCTTAAAAAGCTTTTTCAATCCATAATGCATTCCAGAATACATATCAGTAGTAATATCGAGAGATTGGTGCATACTCGGATTGGTATATGCCTGAAAGAAACTTCCAAAAGTTAATTCTCCATTGTTTACTGTTTTGGCCGCATCGAAATGGTATGGAAAATCGAATACAGGAAGTTGAAGAACAAGTTTTGGGTTTTGAAGCGAATCAGAACTCTGAGCCTGGATTGTAAATAAAATTGAAAACAGGAATATGAAACAGTAAAGAAAATACTTCATATTTTTCATATCTGATAAGGTTTAAATTATTTATTACTTAACCAAATATCCGTTCTGAATGGCGAAGCAGGTAAGCCTTCCCTATTATACAAGTTTGCTCCCTGAGGGTTATCCGCCCATGCATATCTAACGGCAACAGGTTTTGAGACCTTATCACTCCAAACAATTACAGTGTTATTTTCTATTTTAGCATTAGCCCATACAAAATTCTTGTCCTCGCCGGCAATGGCAAAATGCTTGAGGTCGCCATCCTTAGCAATTAGTCCACTACCAATATTTGCAAATGTTACAATTATCTTATTTCCTTTCATTTTGAATGATTGGAAAACAGGACCTGAGTATACGGTTTTTTCATCTCCATAAGCAACTTTACCCGCAGCAAGAGCCAATCGTTTACCAACATCCAGTTTATTCAGCGGATGAATATCATTCCATTCGCCAAGGTCAATAGCAACAGCCATACCTGTATTTGGTAACGATAACGTTTTAAGCTGAGATTCGCGTAATAGTGCCCAGTTACTTTCAGAAGGGTTATCAAGCGGTTCCATATAATTCGGAAGCTGAACAAAAAGAAAAGGAAAATTGCCCTGGTTAAACTTGTTTCTCCAATCGATAATCAAAGCAGGTAACAAGGATTGATATTCAAGAGCATTACTGGTATTTGATTCTCCCTGGTACCAGATTGTACCTTTAATTTTATAGTTGAGCATTGGAGAAATCATTCCATTATAAAGTCCTCCGGGTTTCCAACGGATAAATGTTTCACCAGTCAATGGTTCCATTTTCATTCCAGGTTTATAATACCAATCACCTGTTAAATCAATCTTCTCACCGTCAGAAATTATATTATACGGTTTGTCCGGCACAAAACCTCCTTTTCCAATATTACTGATAACCCTAACAACTATAGTATTTTCCCCTTCTTTTAATATACCTGCCGGAATAGTATAACGTCGTGGAGGGTATTGGTAACTTGTTGTTCCAACAAAAACTCCATTTACAAATATTGAATCAGCATCAACTATCCTTCCCATATTTAGTTTTACAGGCTTCCCGACGAATGACGACGAAACAGTAAACTTCTTCCTGAACCAAATTATCCCGTTTAAAAAATCAGATCCCTCATTGGCCCAATATCCGGGAATTTTCATAACCTTCCAGTCAGAAATATTCACTTCCGGGTTCTTCCAAAGGTTTTTGCCATCCTTATACCCTTCATCATTACTACCTGATTGTTTATACCAGTCCGAAATCCTGACTCTATCCTGGCTTTCGATCTGCTGAATATAGGTACTGTCTTTAAATTTTTGTGCTTCGTTATAATATTCGGGAAATGCCTTTAATGCTTCTTCGCTCAGCCATGCCTGAGCAGGTGAACCTCCTAAACTGGCATTTATAAGCCCAACAGGTATTTTATATTTCGAGTACAGTTCCCTGGCAAAGAAATAAGCAACTGCCGAAAAATTTAATACACTTTCAGGATCAGTCTTCTGCCATTTCCCCGATTGAAAATCGGTATGAGGAAAATTAAAATCATATTTTTGAGGAACAGCAAAATATCTTATTTCAGAATTTTCCGATTCTGCTATTTCCTTTTCATAAAGCGGGCTAACCCTTTTCATTGAAAGCTCCATATTCGATTGTCCGGAACATAACCACACATCGCCAACCAGAATATCGTTTACATTTATGGTGTTACTGGCTTTAATGGTCATTGTGTAGGGGCCGCCAGGCTTAAGATCGGTTAATGTGATATTCCATTCTCCTTTTTGACTGGCAGTGGTTGTATATTCTTTATCGATAAAATGTACAGAAACATTTTCGTTGCTTGTTGCCCAGCCCCATATTTTTACATCAGCATTACGTTGTAGAACCATTCCATCGCTGATAAGCTTTGGTAGTCTTACTTGTGCAAAGGTTGCCAGAGTGAAAAATGATAAAAGAAATAGAATCAGGAAGATGTTAATCTGTTTCATATGAAACTTGTTTTTCTCATTCAAAAAATCATTTTTCATTTGTTTATTTTTCAATCTCCATCTCATTTAAAAGATATCCGGAGCCAGAATATTTATCTATAATAAATAATACATAGCGTATATCAACAGCAATATTCCTGCATATTTTTTCATCGAAATAGTAGTCGCTCATAGTACCTTCCCAGGTGCGGTCAAAATTAATACCAATAAGGCGGCCTTCAGCATCTAATACAGGGCTACCGGAGTTGCCACCTGAGGTATGATTAGAGGAAACAAAACACAGGGGTAGTTTTCCATTTTCTTCAGCATATGTTCCGAAATCTTTTGATTCGAACATTTTAATTAGTTTTTCAGGTGCCCGATAATCGTTGATACCTGAATTGTTTTTTTCAATCAGACCATTGCTGTATGTCTGGTATAAATAATCGACACCATCTGAAGGGGAATATCCTTCTACTTTTCCGGAAGTCAAGCGCATAGTAAAATTGGCATCGGGGTAAATTATGCGGTTCGTATCGATTGATTGGATAAGTTGAATATATTCCTGAGATAAGGAATTTATTTGTTGATGATAGTAATTGAAACCTTCAGCGAGTTCAGAATAATAAATATCCCGGAATGCATATAAAAGATTTATTAAGGGATCGTTTGCAAAAGCTTTTGTATCGATCTTTTCCAGACGATTGACAGCTTCTGCGAATCTTACGGAATCGGTCAGAATTGATTTAGCATATGCTTTATTTATATATTTTATTATGGCTGATTCGTTCTGAATTTTGATTTTGTCATTTGGAAAATATCCGCTTCCCATTTCTTTCATCAGATTATTTAACAAGCAAAGGGTAATACGTTTATCAACATCAATATCATAATATTTAAAAAAGGATTCGGACTTCCTTAGCATACTGCTTTTAAAGTCTTTAAAATTTATTTTGTTGTTAAAAAAGAGTTCCATGCTCGAATAAATGTCGCTATAAAACTCAAAAGGTTCAAGGCTCCAGGCAGATTCTTCGAAATAAGTTACGGCAGTCAGGTAAGGTTCAAAACCTGTATATGTGTCTTCAAAAGCCTGGTAAATATCTTTAATGTCTTGCTTCCTCGAGCCGGCATTATCGATTAACCATTGTTCGTATAGTTTTCTCTTTTCAACCGCATCAAACTTTTGAAGGCCGATGATTGTGCCCTTCCATTTTTTATAAACATTGCTGATTTCTTTCTGTTTCGAAGCATATTTGATATAAGTTTTTTCATCCTTTGAGCGGGCCTTATCTATAATTTCAAGTGCGTCTTCACGAAATTGAATTCGGATAGGATAGATTTTGTCACAAAGAAATTGAAGGTTTCGCGAATACAAATATTCGTCGGTTTGTCCCGGATATCCGAGAATCATTGTAAAAT
>JAHEEB010000543.1 GCA_024640925.1 Bacteroidota bacterium
TTTGTACAATTTGAAAAATGTTGAATTTTGAATGATTGTATCTCCATTAAAAAAATATTTGGTGTTTTCAACTATATCCCAGGTTGCATTCACCGAATCGACCCTCCAGCATGAAGTCGGTTGAAGCGGATAATGACTTTGTGCTTCGGTTGTTGATACTATCAGAAATAATGCTAAGTACAACAAAATAGTCTTGATTACAATATCCGGGTATTTCATAAGGGTTCAGTTTAAAGTATTAATTAATAATAGCAATATAATAAAAACAGATTGATTTTTCGATTAGATGGTTGCGTTTACTGAAAAGTATTCCGAACCTGGTTTTGCTGACAGATGGAATAAGATTAAATGTTGAATAATACTTTTCAATTATATCAAATTATATATAATTTCAGGACTTGGGTTCAACCCAAATATACAATTGGAGATTTTAAAATATGATTAGTCTAAAAGAGGTAAAATCCATTCTTGAAATGGAAACTGTAACCATCAATGATGGGACTTTTGAATGCATAAAAGACTCAGATAAACTTATTTCTCTGTTAAATGGTTTACGAGAAAAGGGTTTGGAGATGAACGAAAAAAAAGAAATTGCTGACTTTATTGTCAGGGCAGTCAATGCTTTGTTTTATAAATATGCCCTGCTTAATGAATATGCCAACACATACAATATAATAGTTCCTTTGGCACAACTTGTTGAAATATATGAAGAGCTGTTTAAAACGGATGAAAATTATCAAAATTTAATAGTCTGTGCCCTTGCTTGTATGGAAAAGGATCGGGAGGGCTTTGAGTTAACCATAGAAAAACTCTTGCCGGGTATTATCTACAATTCTTCATTAGCTTTTAATCTTGCCTGCATGTCTAATGTGCATGGTGCAAGAGAAGAAGCCTTAAACTATGTTGATCTTGCTCTAAAACTTGGCTATACAAGGAAGAATTTTTTTGCTGAACCACAATTGAAATCCTTACTTGACAATCCAACATTCTCTGCAATTATGAATAAAAGAAGGTTGTTGCTGGGTGAGAAACTTACAATGGATGAAATGCTTTCAGTAATTAAACACGTGGCAAACGAAAGAAGTCAAGATATTAAGATTGGTGATAGTATAATACATCAAATTGCTGAGTATATAATTGATAAAAAAACAAAAAGGGACGATTGCCTTCTAATGCTGAAGGCATGGCTGGAAGTTGCAGACAGAATACCAGTAAGTCCCGATAGAAAGCAATATCTTGCTCAATTTGCATTTGACATTATTGCTGAACATCCCGAGTTGGTTGATGAGATGGAAAGAAAATTATTGAATAATGAAATGACGGATTATGGTTATTTTATAAATATTGCTGAAAACCTGGCCAGTATGAATATGACAGAAAAGGCATATAAATATATAGACATTGCCATGAGGGATAAAGCAGAGAAAGACATTCTTCAATATCGCAATAATTTAGAAAAACTATATTTAGCCGACAATAAGTTTAAATCAATGGTTGATGCCCATGACCTGCGCAAAAAAGAATTGAAATCGTATTTGTTGGAAGAACCGAATCCTGAAAATTTTGAAGAGGTATTCACTGCTGCCAAAATTGAATTTTCCAGTTGCTATAGTTATAATAGATCTGAACGCATTGTAGCAATTACAAAGTTCAAAGAAGAACCTTATCGAACACAAATAAATGAGTTTTTAAAAACTGGTTTTAATAACCTGAGAAAACAATTAAAGAAAAAGGACGCTCTTATCAACGATATCATGTTTGACGCTTTGGTCGTTGCTATAGCTGAATGGCAGGATTCTTCATTTATTGATTTGCTAATCGAAGAATTTGCCTATGTAACAGATGAGAATGAAAGTGATGGCATTAGCAGACATTATGAACTTAATTTAGTTACAGGAACTATAGCAGTCGCCTTGTCTGCACTTGGTTATAAAGGAAGTACATCTTTTTTCGATCCCTTCCTGAAATCGTGGGAATGGCGGTACAAAGGAGAGCCTTTTATTATGAAAGTTCGCTATGCGAAATGGTTTATTGAAAAAAATATAGACGAAGCAATCGCCTTCTTGAAAGACGAAGATAATAAATCTGGTTTAGGATATGCGATATGTGCGCTTGCCGATTTAAATGCAAAAGAGACACTTCCATACCTGATGGAATTACAGAAAAGCCTAATCAATCCGGTTACTATTGAGATTATTAAAGAAGCAATTGCCCGTCTTAATGTACAAACCGAAGAACCTGTTTGGCAAAATCGAATGATTCGTTTATTTGGAACAGCTACACCTTCAGCAATGGCAATGGGTGCCGATAATGACAATCAATTCGTTAATCGTGCCCGGGAAGCAAAACAGAACTCTACTATTGGCAGTGTATATGAAGCAGATGATTCAGCCGGAGAAGACAGGTAATTTAATCCGGAATTTTTTCAAAATAGATATAAATAATGTGAGTTCAGTGGAAGTTAATTATCCCTCTTTCAAAATGTATTTGAATTTGGGTTTATTCTTTTACTAGCTTCTTAATCCCCTGCATTCTTTCTGTATCCACTTTTACATAGTAGATGCCCTTTGGGAGGTTTAATTCATTTAAGTGTAATGTTTCCGTTTGCAGCCCGGTATTATCATACTGTTTTTTCGTGTTGTTCAACATAATACCAGACAGGTTGCACAGAATAATATTTACTTTACCGGCTGTAGTAAGGCTGAATGTCAGCTTTACTTCACTGGTAGCCGGGTTGGGTGATAAGATAAGCGGTAAATTATAAATGCTTTTTCCTGTTCCGTCGGTTATAAGCGGAAAGTTATCTACCTGGTTGGAAATGCTGTGGATAAATGAGCCGGAACCTGCTTCATATATGCTGGTGGGTGTACAAGCTTCTGCTTTTACCCCGGCAACACGGTAGAACATGTGCGATTCTACTGCCATTGGGTCAGTATCGGTAAATGTGTTCGAGCTGGCTTCAACTGTAACTGTTTCTTGCAGTTTTGTTGAGTCGCTGCCTTTATAAATGATATAATTGCTGAATTTGTATAAGCTGTCTTCTGCTTCATATGCAGTCCAACTCAGGTTTACTCCATTTTGTGCTCCGGTATATTGAAGGAATAATGGTTTATGATATTTGCTCAACGACGATTCATTATTGAAAGAATCAATAACCGAAATTTTATATTGATATTGTTTTTCGGGAGTTGATGCACTGTCGACAAACAATGAAATTTCATTGACAGAAACAGTTCCAAGCAAATCATATGCATTCGCCTCCTTCGATTTACTGTAAACCTTGTATGATTTAATATTGTATCCGTTTTTATGCTCCCATACAACCATGTTCTTTCCAGTCTCCATATCACTGGAAACCATGCATATCTGTATTGGTTCAACTTTTGCCGTTACCAGAGCCGGCGGAGTCAGGTATTGAATGAAGAAGTTATAGAGACTGGTTAACGAAGCTCTGGTTTGGGGAATTGCATGACCAGTGCCGAAATTGATCAGTGTTGAGGTTGGAACACCCAGCGAATCCAATTTGGCTTTGAAATGTGCAATCTGATCCTGGTAATATGGATTATCGTCGGTGTTGTAAAAAAAGAGGACTGGCGCTGTACCGGAAGATTCCACCAAATAAGCAGAACCCATAAATTGCCAGAGGTCGTAATTGCTTGCCAGAGGCCCCCAGGCCCATGGACATCGAGTCTCCAGATTCAAATCGCCATCGCCCAATGCATTATATATCTGAGTGAAATCGAAGACACCCGGACCGAGTGCTGCTGCCTGTACATTGTCGTCAATGCCGATATTGAAACCTGTGTTCTCAAAAGTTGAATCGATTCGGTCGCCAATAGCCATTGACCCGGCATCCGATCCGCGAGAGAATCCGAAAATACCTATCTTTCCGGAAAGACCCAATTCCGCACCTAATGAACGCAGTGTACGGATGGCAGACTTCACTTTCCGGGCGGCATCGGGATTCGTTTCGTACGATTTGTAAGTATCATTGGCTCCGTTAACAGGCTTGCCACTTCCCCAGGGACAGTATTTCGGATGATCAGCTATGGCCCAGGCAATGCCATTGGCTGGTGCACCTTCAAGAAACGAATCGTTAAAACCGGCCAGGGTATATCCAAGATTCATTCTTTGATCCTTGTTGGCATCCGTAAGCATCATTTTGTCAGCATCATAGGTGGCAAAGCTGTTGCTATAGGAGAAAGACAAAATAACCGGCACGGT
>JAHEEB010000544.1 GCA_024640925.1 Bacteroidota bacterium
TCTATGATGTAGAAGTATTTGTCCCTGCTGACAGAATGGGTGATGTAATGAGTGATTTGCAAACCCGTCGTGCCGTTGTTCAAGGAATGTCCAGCGAACATGGTTTTGAAAAAATATCTGCAAAAGTTCCGTTGGCTGAAATGAATCGCTATCAGACTTCATTGAGCTCAAACACAGGAGGTCGTGCATGGTATTCAATGAAATTTGCTGAATATGCTGCCGTTCCTGGCGAAGTTCAGGAAGAACTTCTTAAATCATACGAAGCAGAACAAGAAGAAGAATAAAACCAAAAGCACCAAAATAAAAGGGCCTCCGCATTACGGGGGCTTTTTTGTTGTCTTTTCTTTAGTTTTCTGTCAAAATTATCGACACAATCGATGTAAGAAAATAAATAACGATAAATCTTTCTCAGAATCAATTTTCTACTGACATACTGTTGTCATTTCGAGTTTATAGATTTGTATCAAATCAAATACAATAGTTTTATGAAGACAAATGAAAATCCCCTAAAACTCAATGTTATTGCATTCTGTGGTCTTTTTTGCACAAACTGTAAAAGTTACATTAAAGGGAAATGCCCTGGTTGCCAGGAAAACAATAAAGCAAGCTGGTGCAAAATCCGCACATGCTGCATGGAAAAGAAAATTGCCTCCTGTGCAGAATGTGAGGAATTTGTTTTCCCAAACGATTGTAAGAAATACAACAATGTTTTTGCTCGTGTTATTGGATTTGTTACCAAAACAGATCGAAGCAAGTGTATTGAAACTATCAGAAAAGAAGGTGCTGACAAATTTGCCATTTACATGTCAGGAAATGGAAAAATGAGTTTGCCAAAAAGCTAATCATATTTTGAATGGTATATAAATATAATCCTGATATTTAGTTATAGACTTGAACTCTATGTTTTTCAAAGATGTAGCAGCAATTAAAGAACAAATTATCAATTGCTGTCAGATTTATTCTATTTTTGCACGGCAAAATATTTTTCATGGGACAAATCTGGTTTTATACTCTTTCAAGCATTCTCCTTGTTAGCTTGGTTTCGTTGGTTGGGATAGTAGCACTTATCATCAAGGATAATTTTTTTCAGAAGATACAGACTTTGCTCGTTAGCTTTGCTATAGGCAGCTTGTTAGGTGGAGCTATCCTTCATTTAATTCCGGAATCATTAGAAAACGAAAAAACATCGTCGGTTCTTGTCCTGGTTAGTATTGTTATTTTTTTTATACTGGAAAAATACTTTCACTTACGCCGACACAAACAAGAAAGCCAATCAGCTATTAAGTCCTTTGGACCTTTGAATTTGCTGGCAGATGGATTTCACAACTTTCTTGACGGAATTTTACTTGCTGCAGCTTACTCTGTAAATATACATACCGGCCTGATTGCAACAGTTGCAGTGCTTGCCCACGAACTTCCTCAGGAAATAGGCGATTTTGCTGTGTTGCTGCAAGCAGGCTATACAAAGAAGAGAGCTTTGTTCCTTAATTTAATAACTGCACTGTCCTCTATGATTGGAGGAATTTTGGTGTTGATTTCTCCATTATTTGGAAATAAAGTCTCTCCCTATATATTACCCTTGGCTGCTGGAGGATTTATCTACATTGCCCTTGCAGACTTAATCCCCGAACTGAACCATACAAAATCTGTAAAGAAATCTATTTTTCAGGTTATAGCAATTCTTTTAGGACTGACTACAATGTGGATATTGCTCAATGTAAAGTTTTTAAGTCACTAAGAGTTTGGAAATTATCTTGACAGGT
The DNA here is from genome assembly GCA_024640925.1 of Bacteroidota bacterium. Lineage (GTDB taxonomy): Bacteria > Bacteroidota > Bacteroidia > Bacteroidales > UBA10428 > UBA10428. The sequence goes on from JAHEEB010000544.1 coordinate 1,764, forward strand.
TGAAACCCTTTCAGAGTTGGCACAAAAATTTTCGAAGATCCTTAGCATGGTTTTTGACATATGTCATTTAATCCGAATGATTGGTGTTCCTATCATTCATAAAATCAAAAATTGACAGATTGTCAGTATTTTAAGTTATGGACCTAAAAACAATTGTTGAGAAACAAGGTAAAGCAATAGAGCTAATCTTATCAGGTAACCTGGGAAGAGCATTCATTATGTTGTCTGAACTGTCATATGCCTCACGACAAGGTAATCTCATAGCTGAGCTGGAACTACTGGAAGAAACTTACAAGAATATCCTCAAGTATTCTTTTGGTTACGCCTCAGATCCTGAAAGGGAAAAGATTTATAATAATCTGAAAAGAAAGCTCATTGAGCTAACTGACGATATTGCAGGTGCTTTGTTTGAGAACAGCAACGAATGGTTTGCTTCCATAAAGAAAATTGACGAACCGTTTTTTGGGTTAAGTGAAGAAGAAAAGTCGGCATTAATCGACGAAATGGCAGTTGAAAAAGAATTTTCTGCCTTGTTGGGCGATGTGGATCCAACTGTTGCCAACAATCCCGAAGGAATAGCAAAATACAACGAATCGCTTCAAAAGGTATTCGATATATTGTGGTTGACAAATAATTACAATGAGGGTGAAAAATTGCTACTTCAACGATTGTTGGAAACTAACCATATTCCATGGTACGACAAATCTTTAATAGTAAGCGCAATTACCCTTTCACTTATTCGGCATTTCGATGCCACTAAGGTTGAAATACTTTTCAAAATATATGATCTTGAAGAAGAACAAGTTTGGCACCGCGCTCTTGTAGGTCTTGTTTGGGCATTAATCATCTATCAGGACAGACTCGATTTATATCACGAAATAATAAATCGCATCAAATCGGTTCCCAACAATAATACTTTTGCCCGAAGGGTTGAACAGATAATTATTCAAATCATTAAAGCTCAGGAGACAGAAAAAGTTACTGAGAAAATACAAAAAGAAATTATTCCGGAGGTAATGAAGCTTCGCCCTGAAATAGAAGAAAAATTAAAACTTGATGAACTCCTCGGCAAACATACTTTCGAAGAAAAAAACCCTGATTGGGAACAGTTTTTTGGTGATTCTCCGAATGTATATAAGAAACTGGAGGAATTCTCAATGATGCAGATGGATGGCTCTGATGTATTTATGAGCGCATTCTCCATGCTAAAACGATTTGGCTTTTTCGAGGGATTTATCAATTGGTTCCTGCCATTTTATAAGGAACACTCTGAAATAAAAAAATCTGTAACCGGGCTTGATGAAAGTTTTGATTGGAATGGCTTTTTCGAAGGAATGGAGCAGGCACCTGTAATGTGTAATTCCGACAAATATTCTTTTTGTTTCAATATCGGGTTTATGCCTGAAATGCAAAAATCAATGATGCTTGAATTATTCAGTGCGGAACTAAAATCGTTGAAAGAAGCCTCTGAAGAAGATAATAAACACAACCAACAGGCTAAAGAGAAAATCATTTTTACCCAGTATATTCAGGATTTATACCGGTTTTATAAACTTCATCCCAGAAGAAAAAACTTTTTTGATATCTTCTCTATCCAAATAGATGTTACGAATTCAGTCTTTCTAAAACAAGTTCTTGATAAAAAGAACATCAGGCAGATAGGAGAATTCTATTTTCAGAAAAATTACTTTCAAAATGCACTTACTATATTTATTCAGCTTTTAAAAGATGAACAGACTTACGAATTAATTGAAAAGACCGGATTCTGCTACCAGAAACTTGGTCAATTCAAAGAGGCAATTGAATACTATACAAAAGCTGAAATATTTGAAACCAACCGTATCTGGTTACTCAAAAAGCTTGGTTATTGTTACAGGAGCATAGGTGAATTTGATAAAGCAATTGAATTCTATCGAAAAGTAGAAAATATAGAACCCGAGAATCTTGACATTCAAGCATTTATGGGGCAATTACATATCGACAAAGAAGATTACGAAACAGCGCTTAAATATTATTACAAAGTTGAATACCTGAAACCCGACAATATTAAAGTCCAACGACCTATTGCCTGGTGCTGTTTTGTGTTGAAAAGACCGGATCATGCCTTAAAATATTTTAGCAAGATAATTTCATCGGAAGGACAGCGTCAGGATCACCTCAACATTGGTCATTGTTATTGGGCAATGAATAATCTGACAGAAACTATCGAATCGTACAGAACAGCATACAGGTATTCGGGCAACGATGTAATCTGGTTTCACGATACAATGGTTAAAGATTCAGTTTATTTGAAACGCTATGGAATAGATTTGCTGGAAATATCCTTAATGATCGATTATATTACTTTCGGTATATAAAATACAGGTTATAAAAAAGTCACTTTTTTAATGGGGAAATAACGCATTGATCAGCGGTGATATATATCACTGTCGGCTTTCTGCATTTAGACTTG
>JAHEEB010000545.1 GCA_024640925.1 Bacteroidota bacterium
TATGGCAAACAATTTTATAGTTCCCTTTAATACCCTTATGATCGAGCTTGAGCACAGCAGTTCCCGATTCGTCTGTTACAACCGTTGAAGGAAGTATTATTAATGAATCTTTTCCAACGCTTTCAAATTCAACAGTAAGATTGGAAACAGGGGTATCATTCTTATCAACAACCTTAAGGCTGACATTCACCGGATTATTTCCTGCTCTTACATATTCCTTCCCCGAAAATTCAAAGATGACTTTTGTATCCGGAACAGTAATAGTGTCAGAAACAGTCGAATCATTCTTTATTCCATTTTTACAGAATAGTTCTCCTGGTAAAAGGACAAAAAATATGAGAAGGATTAGTATTCGCACTTTATAATAAATAACAGCCGATAAATGTATAAAAAATATTTTTCTGAAACAGGAATTTTCTTAAGCCAGAAAAGCTATAGAATGATTAAAATCATAATTACTACGGTTTTAATTTTATTTATATTTGTCCGATTTTTTTCGATATGCAGATAATAAAAACTATATCACAGCTCAAAGAAGCCCTGGCAATTTACCATGGGAAAGAATCTGTAGGATTAGTGCCTACGATGGGCGCTCTTCATAATGGTCATATTTCTCTGGTAAAAAAGTGTGTTGAGGAGGGGAATGTTACGGTTGTAAGCATTTTTGTTAATCCCACGCAATTTAACGATGCAAACGACCTGAAGAAATATCCCCGTAATCTCGAAGCCGATTGCGGGCTGTTAAAGAATTCGGGATGCAAATATGTCTTTGCTCCGGACGAAAGTGAAATGTACCCAGTACCAGATACCCGTAAATTCAATTTTGGTTTATTGGAAAGCGTAATGGAAGGGAAATTCCGGCCTGGCCATTTTAATGGAGTGGGTCAGATAGTTTCTAAGTTCTTTGATATTGTTCAACCCAACAAGGCATATTTTGGGTTGAAAGATTTTCAGCAACTGGCTATCATCAGAAAAATGGTAGCAGACTACAATTATCCGGTTGAAATTGTTCCGTGTCCTATTTTACGTGAACCGGATGGATTGGCTATGAGTTCAAGAAATATGTTGCTCGAACCGGAAATGCGGAAGGCTGCGCCATTCATATATCAGACTTTATGTAAAGTTAAAGGAATGATTCAGGCTTATACTCCTCAAAAAGTTATTGACTATGTTCAATCAGAGTTTCAAAATAATAAAGATTTAAAACTGGAATATTTTGAGATAGTTGACAACAAAACCCTTCAGCCAGTATCAGACTTCGAAGGAATTCAATGTACCGGATGCATAGCTGTTTTTGCCGGCAAAGTAAGGTTGATAGATAATATCCAATTAATTTCATAACTTTGTACTACCATGATAGTAGAGGTAGTTAAATCGAAAATTCACCAGGTTAAAGTAACCGAAGCGAATTTGCATTATGTCGGTAGCATTACTATAGATGAGGATCTGATGGATGCTGCTAACCTGATAGCAAACGAAAAGGTGCATGTTGTTAACATTAATAACGGAGAACGCCTGGAAACATATGTAATAAAAGGGGAGAGAGGGTCTGGAGAAATTTGTTTGAATGGCCCGGCAGCCCGTAAAGTCACTATTGGCGATATTGTAATCATCATGTCGTTTGCCTATATGGATTTTGAGGAAGCAAAGAGTTTTAACCCCACAATTATTTTCCCTGATACCGAAACAAATTCACTCAAATAATTTTTCACTGATTTTAGCGATTTTTTGTATCTTTCCTCACTGAAGTGAGAAACCATTCTATTAATTATCAGTAACATATTTCCAAATTATGTCGAAACAGAAAACGGTATATGTTTGTCAGGAATGTGGAACTGAATCTCCAAAATGGATAGGCAGGTGCCCATCGTGCAATAATTGGAATACCTATGTTGAAGAAATAAAAGTTACAGGACAGGGAAGTTCGCGTTTATCTATCATCCCCGATAAATCTGTATCAAAACCTATTCCTTTTGATCAGGTGGAGACAATTAATTTTTCCAGGATTAGTACAGAAATTAAAGAGTTTGACAGAATTTTAGGCGGTGGAATAGTGCCCGGTTCCTTCATATTACTGGGTGGCGAGCCAGGAATTGGAAAATCAACGCTTGCGTTACAACTTGCCCTTGCTACAGAGAAAAAAATACTATACGTTTCAGGCGAAGAAAGCACAGGCCAGTTAAAACTTCGTGCAGAAAGACTGAACAAATCGAATCCAAATTGTCTGGTTTATAACGAAACCAATCTCGAAGAAATAATCAATCAGATAAAAAATCAGGTTCCTGTAATAGTAGTTGTAGATTCAATACAAACTGTATATACATCTATGATCGAATCTGCTCCTGGCAGTGTATCGCAGGTGCGTGAGTGTGCCTCCAGATTGTTGATGATTTCGAAAGATATGTCCATACCTATTATTATAATAGGACATATTACAAAAGATGGGACACTTGCCGGGCCAAAAGTATTAGAGCACATTGTCGATACAGTTATTCAATTTGAAGGTGATCAGCATTTAGACCTAAGAATACTGCGTACCCTCAAAAACCGTTTTGGACCGGTGCCTGAACTGGCTATTTTTGAAATGGGGCAGGAGGGGCTGGTTGAAATCCTAAATCCATCGGCATATTTTATTCAATCGGGAGAGCAGAACCTGAGTGGTGTTGCCATTGCCTGTACTGTTGATGGATACAGGCCTATGTTAATTGAGTCCCAGGCATTAGTCAGCAATGCGGTATATGGTACACCACAACGATCGGCTACTGGATTTGACATCCGAAGGTTAAATATGCTTTTGGCCGTTTTAGAGAAAAAGGCAGGGTTGAATATTTCAAATAAAGATGTTTTTCTGAATATTGCCGGAGGAATAAAAATTCAGGATACTGCAGCAGATTTAGCTGTAATGGCAGCAATTGTTTCATCAAGAACAGATCAGGCAATCGATCAAAAGACCTGTTGTTGCGCTGAAATAAGTTTAACCGGAGAACTCCGGCCAGTTATCCGCATTGAACAACGGATGGCCGAAGCGGCAAAAATCGGATTCAATAAAATGGTAATCTCGGCCTACCATAAAAAAATACCAGCTTTCGATGGATTAGAAATCAAGAAAGCTGGCAATTTAAATGAAGCCCTGAAATTCATTTTCAGGAACCAGTAATTTTAAAATATATTAATCACCACCAAATACCCCACCTTCTTCCGTGTCGGTATCAATGGATTCCTGGATATCATCCATTTTTTGTTCGTTGCAATTTAAGTTAAGAACAAATCCTTCGGGCGCCTGAAAGAAATCTTTTTGTGAAATTCCAAGAGTTGGATCGGCGTATACACGCGACATGAACTCACCAAAAATCGGCATAGCCATGCTTGAGCCAGATCCCATACGAATACTATTAAAATGTGCACCACGATCTTCACAACCAACCCAACAACCCGAAACCAAATTTGGTGTTATTCCAATAAACCAACCATCGCTATTGTTATTTGTTGTTCCGGTTTTGCCGGCCATCTGTCCGGTAAATCCATATCTCGATCGAATTCCGGCTGCAGTACCAAAGTTTATTACACCTTCCATCAGGTTAATCATAAGAAAAGCAGTTTCTTCACTAATAGCCTCTTTAGATTCCGGTTGAAAAGTCGCAAGAACATTACCATATTTATCTTCGATGCGTGTTACAAACAAAGGTTCGGTATGAACACCACTATTTGCAAAGGTTGCATAAGCTCCTACCATTTCTTTTACCGACATATCAGATGTTCCATAAATCATAGCCGGAACAGGATCGATATAACTTTCGATACCCATCTTGTAAGCTATATCCGCAATTGCCTGGGGTTTAAAACGAGAAACAAGAAAAGCTGAAATATAGTTTTCCGATTTTGCCAAGCCCCATTTCAAAGTTTTCAAGGTATTTAAATCTTCCTTCTTGCATGTTGATCTTGGAATCCAGATAGTATCATTCACTTCAAACCGTACCGGAGAAACAGGTACCATATCACATGGAGTATATCCTTCCTGCATTGCTAAAATATAAAGAAACGGTTTGAATGTAGATCCAGCCTGTCGTTTACCCTGAGTTACATGATCGTATTTAAAATGGCGGTAGTTGATACCTCCAACATATGCTTTAACAAAACCAGTATGCGGATCCATTGACATAAAACCGGTTTGAAGGAAGTGTTTATAGTATAAAATAGAATCCAGCGGGCTCATT
>JAHEEB010000546.1:0-3693 GCA_024640925.1 Bacteroidota bacterium
TAGCAGCATAAATTTATTGCTGGACAGTGCCATCATACATTTCGGTGCTGCAGAAAGCTTGTTTTCTCCAGGCGATGATGACCTTTTTTATGGTGGCGATTTGGAATTATGGACAAAAGCAGCCTATACCATTAAAGCCAGATATGCTTTACACTTGTCTAAATTAAATGGTGCGACTGCATACAACAATGCCCTAGCCGCACTTGAAAATGGTATCGATACCATTACAGGTGATATGCAAATATACTTCGGGTCAAATTCAAATGAATGGAACCCGGCATACCAGTTTTTTATGGATCAACGTCCATACGATATCGTTATGGGTGCATTTTTTGTTGATACCTTAAGAAATGACCCTCGTTTTAACTTGTTTGTTGATACTGCCGGTGCCTCAGAAGATCCTTCTGTTGGTGTTGGATCAAATCCTGGTATGGCCGATGGATATGCTTACCCTGGTCCATTTTATCATTCAGAGACTTCCCCTGTTCCATTTATTACTTTTGCAGAAGCAAAATTTATTGAGGCTGAGGCAAAGCTTATGACTGGAGATAATGCCGGTGCTGCTATAGCATACAATAATGCATTAACTGCAGCAATTAACCAGGTTGGAGCTGATCCAAGCTGGTTGACAACGCATGCGAATGAAACAGGAGCAACCATTACTCTGGGTAAAATTATTACTCAGAAATACATTGCACTTTTCACCCAACCCGAAATTTATGTAGATTACAGAAGAACAGGGTATCCTGAAATCATCCCAGCTGCTGATGCCAGTACAGTCGATAAATTATTACCGCGCAGGTTCCCATATCCGACATCGGAAAGAGACTACAATTCAGTAAACTTTTCACCATACCAAAGTGTTACAATTTCAACCCGTTTGTGGTGGGACAAAGAGTAATTTTTTAATAATATTATCTCATAAAAATAGGCTGTTTCACAACTTTAGAGACAGCCTATTTTATTTTTTTAACTGTGCAAGATTTGCTCTTTTGAAAGCTTTTACTCAAAATCTATTCTTTTCAAACTAACCAAACTTTTTAAATCAACCGGATTCTCTAAAAAAGCCAAAGGAGCTTTATCAATTAGTTCGGGGTTTTCTTCAATATTCAACGTTTTCCTGAGCCCCAGATTATCTTGAGCAGTTATAAACACATTGTTGCAAATTTCAACTTTCTCAGGAATATATATCATTACTTTTTTATTCACTATCGCATATGTTGAGTAAAAGCCATCAACAGATTGCTTCGTCAGTAATCTTTTTTCATCAAAGATACTTACTGCATGTTGGTTCCTTTCTACATTCAATCAGCACACATCCTTTGTCTCGCAATGACGGTAAAGGAGATTGCTTCTTCAGTAATTCTTTTTTATCAAGATAACTTACTACATGGTTCCTTCTACATCCAATCAGAACATGTATTGTAATTTGGATAAAATGCAGAATGGCCTGGCAAAGCCAGACCATTACAAATACACGTGTTTTTATTTGAATCAGGATAGAATATTAAATTTCTACCTAAAAAATTATTTATTATCGAACAATAAACTTAGTGGTATAACTATTACTTTTTAAGATATAGATACCAGCTTGTAGTTGTTTATCGGCATTAACCAGCATACCATTTGTTGTATACACTTTAAAGTTTTCAACCCCGAAAACGCTGAGAAAACCATCATTAACAATGATTTTGACGTCTTCGTTTGAAGTATTATTGATAGCAGAGCCGGAGTTCATAAGTGTTAAAGTGAAATTATCAACTTTGAACCATCCCCAGCCATCACCAGCAGTGAGAGAAGGGAAAGAAAATCCATGAGGAGAATCACTTCCGTTTGTTTTAACACCAAGAGTAATTGTTCCGTCTGTAATGGTATCAATTACTTCGCAAATCAACAGTGGACCGGCATCGCTTGCTGTAACCGTATGATTGGCATACGTGATCACTTCACCAAGTGTGTCGGTTAAAATCTCGATAGTTTTTGCACTATACGCTGTATCCGCACCAAATAGTACACTTTTATCATTTAAGAAAATACGCTGAGTGGTTAAACGTGTTGAGGATGCATTACTGCTGCCCATTAAATCGGCGGTAACCTTGTATATGCCATTTGTCAATCCGGTAATAGTTTGACTAATTGTTGCATCACCAAATGTTGCATTCCATAGGCCACAAATATTATTTCCGGTTTTTGTTGCATCTGCATCCGTGTTTATCGTATGCCAGGCATAAGTATCGCAACCACCGGAATATGTCCAGCCAATTGCCAGACTGTCTACGTTATCTTCAAAGCTTGGATTAACAATTTTGCTAGTCAGGTCAGTTTGTGCAGAAACAAACTGAGCGCTTATAAGCATAATAAATAAGGGTAATAATTTTTTCATAATAATAATTTTAAATTAATAATAATCAATAGTTGTTTTTTTTGATTTTAATGAATCTACACCACTACATATTTTATGGAAATAAAGATAATAGTGTATGATTCCGGCTTGGTGGACAAATGTCACTTAGGGGAGTATATTTGTCACTTGAAAAGGTAAATTATGGAATTTCCTGACATGAGACCGTCCAAAAGGGATATCTGAGTGAATTCGCTGCAAAGACACAAAGTTTTTATTTTAAAGACACTAACCTTAGTGATATCAACTTTTTGAACTGCCTCAAAACAGGCATTTTTCTGAAGTATTAATTCTACTTGACAGATTAGACTTTTTACTAACTCTTACAGAAGTATGATCAGCAATGGATTTAGCTTTTGCCATGCAACAAAACCCATAGCCTCCATGCCTTGGTTCGTGTTTTCACGAACCAAATACTTTATTTTTTATGGTTACATGAACAGATTTACTAAAATTTCAGGACTAAAGTCCTCGCTAAGCGAGCCTTAGTCAGTTCTTTATAACCTGTCAAAATGGAAATAAAATCCAGGCTTATTATATCCTGGAATTTGTCCTAGCGAAGCATAAATGCTATGAGAGGTCTATTGGATATTCATAATCCGATAAACCTCTCTTAGTTTATTGTTAAAAGGTTATTTTATTTCCTTTGTACCGACAAGGTATTGTTATACCTATTTTCTCCGTTAGAAACGGTTACAACATAAAGGCCATCCTGGATATTCTCCGATAAATAGACTTTGTATTCTCCATCTGAGGAAGATTGTGAGGTGGTTTCGTATACCTTTTTTCCATCAATGGAAGTAATAACAACATTCAGCTCTTGTGTAGAGTTTTCCATTTTAATAGTAAAGGATTCGTTGGCAGGATTTGGAAACAAACTAATGCTGCTTGTCGATTCACTACCTTCATTAATAACGAGCAATGGATCGTATTTATGGTCGTAAAGATTGATGTTAAAAGTTCCTTCGGAGCCGCAACCACTTCCGTCTACCTGAACCCAATAAGTAACGCCTGGAGTAACAGTGGCTTTTATAATTAAAGCAGCATAATCATTTTCTTCGGGATAATAGTCATCGTTAGCAGCAACAATTCCATAAAGAAGCGAATTGCCCGAAATAATATCGGAGTATGAATCAGCTTTGTATAAGGCAACCTGATCATCAAACCCGGGAACATCGATGGAAATTATTCCTGATTCGGGACCTACAAATTTAAACCAGACACTGTTGTCGAGAATATTATCACTTATGTCGCATTCGCACCAGTTAATTTGCGAATTGCAATCTCCGGAG
>JAHEEB010000546.1:3703-4214 GCA_024640925.1 Bacteroidota bacterium
TCCGGAGGAAGGATTTGGTTCATTCTCCTGAGTAGTTGCACACATATTTGTGAATGGGCCATTTGCGCCTAAAGACAGCGGAAAGGCAAGTTCAATATCGTCGTTGAAGGGATAAGAAACATTTAAATCTATCGTTACGGAGTCAGAACAACGTCCATGAAACCCTTTATATTGAATGGTCATAACATAACTGGTATCAATATTCATTGTATCATTTTTAACCAGTATAAGGGAGTCTTTATTGGTTTTTGCCGAGTCAATTACCAGATAGGGTATATCACTCAGTATGCTCCAGCTACCGCTATCGGCACCTAAAGCATAAAGACGGGTTGAGGTAAAGTTATTGAAACACAAATCGCCTGTGTTTTGAGCACGAATAGAAAGATCGAGTGTATCGCCTGCCGAGATGTAATCTCTGCGTGTTTGCGTATTTGAAATACCTCCATCTCTCGAAACTACAAGTGTAATATCGTACTTAACATTTTCAAGGAAACTAACAACAGGACTTTTT
>JAHEEB010000547.1 GCA_024640925.1 Bacteroidota bacterium
CATTGGTGTTGCTAAAGGTATTTTTCCTGGAAGGGTAGTATGGGTTAACAGTGCGAATGCAACAAACGAAGATTGCTCTAACGAAAGCGATGACTACTGGTGGATGGATATAAACAATAACCAGGATACCATTGATGGCATGCTGGCTTCTGGTCTACTAAACCTTACGGGTGCAAAAACCAGTGGTGATGCATGGGACTCAATATTTCACTATTATAACAGGACACACGGAAAAGGAAACGTTGGGTATATTACAGGAGAAAAAATTGTTGTTAAGATAAATCTTAATGGCATGAACAATAGTAATTTCAACGCCAATGTGAATACTTCCCCTCAAATTTGTTATTCTGTACTTTCTCAACTGGTAAACAATGCTGGTATTGCACAAGCCGACATTGTCATTGGAGATCCACCAACAACTACAAACGATGCTACTTATAATAAATGTATTGTGAGTTTCCCGGATGTAAAATATATGGGCAGAAATTATACTGTCACGGCTTCGGCTAACCATGTGCTTATAGCAAGCGATGGTTCATATAGCGATGTTATTCCCCAGGCATATCTTGATGCAGCATATATGATTAACATTCCTGTTCTTAAGAAACATCACAGGGCTGGCATTTCTTTGGGTAGCAAACTCCACTTTGGTTCAATGGGTGCATTTACTGGTGGAGCGTGGCATTTGCACCCTTCATTACCCTGTCCCGATGCTACAGGAGAAGCAGTCAATGGCGATTATGGCGTATATCGCTGTCTTGTAGATATCATGGGACATGAGGATTTGGGTGGGAAAACCATATTATTTCTTGTTGATGGCATTTGGGGCTCTACCAACTGGGGACATCCGCCTATAAAATGGAGAATGACTCCTTTTAATAACGATTGGCCTAATTCATTATTCCTTTCGCAAGACCCTGTTGCTATTGAATCAGTAGGGTATGATTTTTTGTATAATGAATTTGATGAAAACCATCCTACGGAAGGCAGCGCTTATATGAGCGACGCAAAGGGCCCCTACCCGCGTTTCAGGGGAACCGATGATTTTCTGCACCAGGCTGCCGACACAAGTAACTGGCCGACAACAATAGATTATGATCCGGAAGATGATGGAACTATTCTCACTAGTCTTGGTGCACATGAACATTGGAATAATGCCACGGAAAAAGAATATTCCAGAAACCTTAAAACAGGCAATGGCATAGAATTGATTCGAATTACAAAAACTACAATAACGAAAGTGGTTACAGTTCCGGAAATAATAACTACGAGCAATACTGAGCTGCCATCGAACATGGTGAATGTAATTTTTGTCGATTCGAATAATGTAAAATGGATTGGTACGGATTTGGGCCTTGCCCGTTTCGACGATTCAACCTGGACCATTTATACAACCAGCGACAGACTAATAAATAATAAGGTAAATGATATTGCATACGAACGTACTGCCTCTGGCAAAGGTTTATGGATAGCAACGGATGGCGGTTTGACTTCTGCTTCGTTCGATGCAAGTGGCATTACGGATGCAAACACATATACTGAAAGCAATTCCGATTTAGCCTGTAATATTATTTACAGGGTTGCAGTTGATATAATCCATAACTGCTGGATTGGCACACGCGACAACCTCACCGTTCTGAAGGAAAGCTCTTTTGCTCCTCTTCTTTCGTGGAAGGATGTCAATAAAGCAGCCTTTAATTTTAAGGATATACCTATTACCGACATCGAGGCATTTGATGCGGATACTCAGGCATATATCAGCACAGCTGGCAGAGGCGTAGCACGTATCCGTTACGATGAAATTGATGGGTTTACAGGCGCTTCCACATATGGTTTACCATGGTCTATAATGAACTCCGATACTGTTCAGTCGATTGATTTTATTGATACTACTCAATGGTTTGGAACTGATAATGGGCTCATTCAGCATACATCAAAAAAGACAAAAGGCAACTTCAATATATTTACTGCCGATTCTGGATTAATCGGCAACAATGTTACTGCGGTTCATTTGGATAATAATGCAAATATATGGGCTGGTACCGATCAGGGACTTTCTATATTTGATGGAGAACAATGGTATAAGTATACCGAAAGTTTAGGGTTGGTGAATAATTCAATCCGTTATATTACCTCAGATATGAAAGGTAATGTTTGGGTAGCTACAGCGGGAGGAATACAATGGTTTAGTTCTATTCCGGGAGTTAAAGTTATGGATGCTCCGATACTGATATATCCGGCAAATGCATCTAAGGATTTGCCTGTAGTTATTACAATGACATGGAACAGTGTGGCAGATGCAACTGGATATACAATACAGATTGATACAACCAGCGAATTCCCGGGACCCCTCATAGAAGTTAAAAATCTTGCCGGACCGTATTATACAACAACACTTAGTCCTAATACTCTATATTACTGGCGTGTTGCAGCAACAAAGCCTGGCGATATGAGTCCATGGTCGAAGGTTAAGAGGTATACAACCATTGCACAGGTGGGAATTCAGGAATTAACCCAGGGGTTAATTGGAGTTAAAACTTACCCCAACCCTGCCGAGGATAAGCTTTTTGTTCAATTAAATCTTGATAAGTCACAACAAATAAAAATTTCTGTTTATGATATCAAAGGAAGCCTGATAGATGTTCCGTTTACTGGTGTTTCAGAAATACAGAAGACAATTCAAATCGATTTATCAGATTATTCGAAATACTCTTCCGGCATGTACATCATTCGTGTGAATGGTGAGTCGTTTAACCGTGTAATAAAACTAAACAAGAAATAAACACGAATAAAAAAAGGGGTTTAACTAACCCCTTTTTTTATTCGTTCAATCTTACATTTTCATATAAATATTCAGGATTTCGCCGATATAAATTCTATGGTAATCTTTGTTAGGGTAATGTTCATCATCAATTTCATCGGGTAAAAAGAAAACGGGTTTTAAATCGTCGTAATATATTTTTTTACATTCAAAAACAATTCGTGCCTGTTCATATGTAATACCGTTTTCTGTTTCAACAGGTATAAGTCCCGATTCTTTAATTTTATCTGTTTCCCTACCTGATTTTGATCCACAGAGGCTCAGGATTTTTTTGTTCCCTTTTTCAAGGCAACTTATTGTGTAAAAATCGTTCTGTTCAGTAAATTCAAAAGTATATCTTGTAGGACGAACAAATATTTGCACAATGGGTTTGTTCCAAAGTATGCCCATGGCTCCCCAACTGGCAGTCATTGTATTAAAAGAATCGGAAGTTCCTGCAGTTATAAGAAACCATTCATTCCCAATGAGGTTAAATACATTTTCATCGAATTTGTCAACACTTATTTTGTTGAATTTTTCTTTCCAATTTTTCATTTATCTATTTTATTTAAGGTAAAAAAGCGAGTTTAAATTTAGCCGAGATTTATCAATCGAGGCATAAAAACTTTATAAAATAATCCATCTCCGTTGACTTTGCAAGGGTTAGATTTCTTCTAATGGCAAATTTGGCATGTAATGGACCTTTAAACAAATTGGGTTGATATATAAAGAGCTATCATTCGTTAATTTCGGAATAAAACTATCTTTGCCCAAAGTTTCAAAAGTGGATCAAAAATGGAAAACCGGAATAATATAGATAAGTGGACACTAAAATATTGGATGATTAAAAACTTATGGGGTAAAAGGACTTTTCTACTTTATTTTAGAAAAATAGAGAGGAGAAATCTTAAAAGAATTCCCCGGAACGCACCGGTTATTTTTGCCCCAAATCATCAGAATGCCCTTATGGATGCTATGGCATTGGTTTGCTTGATGCCTTTTCAGACTGTTTTTATGGCAAGAGCAGACATATTTAAAAAACCTCTGCTTATTAAAATCCTTACTGTTTTTAAAATATTGCCCGTATATCGTTTACGCGATGGCATTTCAAGCCTGGCAAAAAACGAGGAGATGTTTGATATCACGGCTCAAATCCTCAATAATAAAATTAGTCCTCTATGTCTTTTCCCCGAAGGAAACCATGGAGACAGAAGAAGATTACGCCCTTTAGTAAAAGGCATTTTCAGAATAGCATTTAAAGCCCAATCGAAATATGGAACAAATCCGGGAGTAAAAATTGTTCCTGTTGGCCTTGACTATGAACATTACCAAAAATTCGGCAAAACTCTTTTCCTGAATGTTGGCGAACCAATAGAAGTTGCCGATTATTGGAAATTATTTGAAACGGACT
>JAHEEB010000548.1:0-1775 GCA_024640925.1 Bacteroidota bacterium
ACCTCAAAAACCGCCAATAGTAAGCCGGATTTAGTAAAGAAGACTGCTGAAAAGGGAGGGTTTATTGTTAAGTCAATTCCTGAGGGGGTTTACTCTGTTACATTAAAAAAAACAGGGTATATTGACCAGACAGTAACCCTGAATGTGAGCAAAGGCGAACTGGCAATTTTAAATGTGGAACTTGAAAAAGCGTAAGAAAGAATTTGGGATTTAAGTAATAATTTAGATTAACGGATGAGACCCTGCGAAAGCGGGGTCTTATTTTTGGTAAAAATTTATATTTCCAGACAAAGGTACTCCGCCCTGAAGGACGGAGTTAGCGGAAAAACCGAATTAACCCGGAATTTTAAAACCCTCTTGTTAAAGGCACTTTCAGCCATCTACAAAAAAGAAAATGAGTTTACGATTATGTAATTGGTTAATCCGGATTAAAATGTCTGACTATAATCTTCCGGTTTTTTTCAATCTGTCTGGAAATAATTTGATTATTTGTTTTTCAAATTTTTAGCTTTCTCAAACAGTTCTTTATCTTCCTCTGTTTTTGGTTCTATAACAATATTATGCGCAGTAGGTTTTGTTTCGTCGTTAACATAAATAAATGTAATAAACCCGCTAACAAAAGGCTCTTCCAGTTCATCCTTAGCAACTTTAATATATGCTACCAAACTACTTTTGCCGGCATAAACAACTTTTGAAACAAACTGTAAAATCTGACCCGGACGGGCTGGTTTAGTAAAATACATTCCATGTATTTTCAGGCAAACAATACCTTTTGGATTAACTAATTTGGCAGCTGAGATAAAACCCGACTCAACAAACCATTCGGCAGTTCTTCCGGCAAACAATGTTCCATGATGGTTCAAATCCTCACTCTTCACGAGCCTTGTTGTATATACTGTTTTAGGCTCTATAATCATATTTTCCATATATTTTGAATAAATTTAAGTACATGCTTTAAAAACATGCATGGTAAAAACATAAAAATACTTAAAGTTTGAAGGTAGAAGTACTTAAAGTTGGGAGTTAGAAGTACTTAAAGTTCATATTAACTCCATGTAAAAAGTCTGGCGTTTGGAGTACTTAAAGTTCTATATTTTAATTCCCATGAACAATACATCATCTACCTGTTCAAAGTCTTCTCTCCACAGGTTGAATGTACTCTTTACGTATTCATACTGTTCTTCCATCGGTTTTTTATGAATATCCTTCAGCAAGTTTTTCAACCGTACCATTTTAAACTTTTTGCCCATTGAACCACCAAACTGGTCGGGGTACCCATCGGAAAACATATATATTAAATCGCCTTTGCTTAGTTGATATTCTTCGTGTTCAAAATCTTTCTGATCTTTGCTGTCGTATTGACCACCAATTGAATTGCGGCTCCCTTTAACGTAGATTTGTTCACCGTTTTTGTAAATAATCATTGGCCGCATAGCTGAGGCACAGCGAAGTAAATTTGTACTTGTGTCTATTTCACAAATCATAATATCCATACCATCATTGGATCTGGCTTCTTCGATATTTTGGTTTAAGGTACCTGAAAGCTGTAAATCAAGTTCACGCAAGATATCTGCCGGTGAAGTTGCTTTCTGTGAATTACAAATATCTTTAATTAAGGTAGTGCCAATCATTGACATAAATGCTCCCGGCACGCCATGTCCTGTAGAATCGGCACATACAATAATAAATTTATCTTTCGAAACTTTATCGAACCAGTAGAAGTCGCCCGACACAATATTACGTGGCTGATAGAAAACAAAAGAACCCGAGAAATT
>JAHEEB010000548.1:1785-4206 GCA_024640925.1 Bacteroidota bacterium
TAATCTTTTTATAGGGGGCAAAATGCTGTTTTGTATCCGCTGGGCATAATTTATACTATCGGTAATATCGCGGTTTTTAATTTCTATTTCATTTTTTTGTTCTCTTACTTCGAGTGTCCGTTCGTCGAGTTTCTTTTCCAGATCTGCCTCGCGGGCTTTTTGTTGTCTTTCGCGATATTTAATTATAGAGATAACTGTCAATACAATTACAATAATCATAAAGATAATAAACCACCATCTTTTCCAGATAGGGGGCTTAACTCTAATCAGAAAGCCAGCCAAATCCTTATCATACTTTCCATCGGGCCCAAACGACCTTATCTGGAAATTAAAATTTCCATCTTCTATCCTGGAATAAATAACATACCTTGAATCGGTGATTTCTGACCAATCCATATCAAATCCCTGTAGTTGAAACTGATATTTAACATTCTTGGGGTTGTTATAGCTCAACCCAACAAATTCAATACGGAGTTTGTATGCCGAATAAGGTAAAACAATGGGGTTATGAAAATCTACTTCCTTATCGTTTATTAATACTTTAAGGATATTTGTTTTGGGTGGAATTGATTTATTTTTTCCTTTATGGGTATCATAAATAATTAATCCATCGTTTGTTCCAAAAAACAATTTTCCACTTTTACTGTAAGCAAAAGAGTTTTGGTTACAGGCTCCTTTTATTCCAATATCGATATCAAATGTTTTAATGGAGAAATCGTCGATATTGATACGACTTAAACCCGAACTATGCCCAACCCAGACAGAATTGCTGTCGGCAGTAACAATACTATAACAATATTGCGATTTTAGTCCGTTTTGAACAGAGAAATTTATAACCGTATCGGGTAATAAAAGGAAAATTCCCTGTCCATAGGTGCTAACCCAAACATTTTTATTTTTATCCTGAGCAATTGAATTAAACTGAATTGCATATGGGCCTACAGTAAAATATTCCTGAATTTCGCCCCGATCGTTTATCTCATATATACCATTACTGCGACAGGCAAACAATAACCGGTTCTGATTATCGATAAAAATATGCTTAATATTATTATGAGGCAGGCCATCCTCTGTTCCATATTTAATAAATTTACCTGTTTGAATATCAAAATTAACGATGCCATCTTTTGTGGCAGCAAAAAGGGTATTGTTATCAATTTTCAGATAATTGATTGAATTTCCGATTGAATTATCTGATCGATAAAAAGATTTTATGCTGTTATTTTTACAGTTCAATTGATATATTCCGTTCTTTTCTGTACCGATCCATACATATCCATTGTCATAAACAAGGGCGGTAATTTTATCGACCGGCAGACCTTTTGAAATAAGTTCTTTTTGTTCAGGATTACTCAGGTTAACTTCTAACAAGCCGTTCTCTCCGCCTAACCATAAAACATTATCATTGGAAGCAATAGACAAAACATTATTATCTGTCAAACTATTTTCAAAAGACATAAACATAAATGCCTGTTCAGCAAGTAATGCAACCCCATTACCATAGGTGCCAATCCATAAATTGCCTTCACGGTCGTTAAAAATTGATTTAATATATTTTGTTGTTAAACCAGAAGATTCATTGTATAAAGACACTCCGGAAAAGGATCCGTCATCGCGAATACCTGTAATTTTAATAAGTCCGGAATAATAAGTACATAACCATACCGTTCTATCATCTTCAGAATAAATATCCTGTATATTCTGGTTTGCAATGATGCTTCCAGTACCGACAGGTATCAGTAAAGGTTTTCCATTATTTATTTTAAGGATGAACAAACCAGCATCTTCTGTTCCAATAATGTAACTGCCAGTATTAGCCAAGGGTCGTATAACCTGTATATTAACATATTGTAATTCTTCCGGAATAATTTCGTCGGTGAATTGATAATTATTATCTGTGATAGGAATGAGTTCCAATCCTTCGTTCGTACCAAGGATTAAAAAGTTGCTTGTAAAGAGTGCACAAGTAATTAATTTATTTTTAAACCCTTCATTGGCCAATTTCACAGAACCGTCGGATAAAACTATGTAGCATCCATGACTTTGCGTTGTAATAAAAATAACCCCTGAATTTGATTGTGTTATGGAAGTAATACCAGAAGGGTTTTCTACGGGCAGGGAATATTTTCGGAATTCCTCTCCATTCCATGACAGGATAAGACCATTGCCAAATCCAAACCAAAGATTACCGAACGAATCTTTAAAGCTGGAACTAACAACATCGTTAGATAAAGAGTCTGTATTAGCAAAGGATTCGAAATTGAATCCATTAAACCGACAAAGACCTTCACCGGTACCAAACCAGATAAAACCATTTTTATCCTGGTTAATTGTATACACAAAAGAATGGCAGATACCATTAGAAACATCGTATGTTTTAAACCGCTCAAACTGGGAATAAGACTGAATACTTAAAAGCAG
>JAHEEB010000549.1 GCA_024640925.1 Bacteroidota bacterium
AACCTGTATTGATAAAAAAGGGAAACTTATCATTCCATCTTTCAGCGTTGGTCGAACACAGGAGATCGTTTATTCTTTGAATAATTTATACAATGACAAAATACTACCTCGTGTAGATATTTATGTCGATAGTCCATTGGCTGTAAATGCGACCAATGTGTTTCGGTTACACCCCGAATGTTTTAACAAAAATGTTATGGATGTTATGGAGAACGATCCCGATCCATTTGGATTTAACAGCCTGTTTTACATTACCAATCAGAACGATTCGAAAAAACTAAATGAAATTAAGAAACCCTGTGTTATCATTTCTGCATCGGGCATGATGGAAGCAGGGAGGGTTAAACACCACCTGGCTAATAACATTTCCAATCCCAAAAACACAATTTTAGCTGTGGGTTATTGTGCTCCGGCAACGCTTGGAGCAAGAATTCTGCGCGGAGAGAAAGCGGTTTCAATCCATGGAAACCAATATGAAGTTAGAGCTGAAATTAAACGAATTGATTCGTTTAGTGGACACGGTGATTATAAAGAGATGGGTGAATTTCTTAGTTGTCAGAAACCATCTAAATTATCAAAAGTTTTCCTTGTTCATGGCGATTTTGAAGTTCAAAAGAATTACCAGAACTACTTGAAAGGGCTGGGTTTCGAAAATATTTCTATACCTGCTTCGGGCGAAGAGTATACTTTGTAAACAAACCAATAAAAAATATAGCAAAGTAGAACATAGAAGCTACCAAACCATAAACAACTACGATTGAGAAGATATCGAGTATAATAATGGTATTGGTACCAGTCGCCATGGAAATAGCGCTTTTAGCATCATTTAATATATAAATCATCAGAGCAGTTCCTGTGTAGATAATAATTGAACCAAAGAGGAAATAAATTCCCCGATGCCACTTTTTTATTAATCCGAATATAGAAAAGGTAAAAATAACCATTGATAAAACAATCATTAATTTAAAATCTATTGTAGGGTATATCCATCCTATACAATTGCTATTCTGAAACAGACGGCTGGCATCCCAGCAGTTCAAATAAAATACAGCAGCTATAAGCAGATCCAACAACACAATACTTAAAGAAAAAACCCCCAGTATTATTTTTAAAACCCTATTAATTGTTTTATTCCTGATTGTATCGATAAAGTAAATAAGCGATATGATGGGGATAAGAAAGGCCAACTTAGAATTCATTCGTTTTATGGTTATTTGAAAGTAAAAATTATAAAACGAAGATCATGCCAAAGTATTTTATAAACAAGAATTTGGAGAAGATTATTTTTTATTCCTGTCGATCCAATCAGACAAATTGACATGCGTAATATTTTATTTAATGCCAAAATGACGCATTTTTTGATTGGCACATTCCTTGTTTATCTCCTATCTGAAAAATTTAATAGTAAGTATAACTAAAATATAGGAGGACAAAGAAATGTTACCATCAGTATTTAACAGAAAAGGTAGTGCTGTACCAAGAAACTTTGTTGATGAATTTTTTAACGACAGTTTCTTGCCTAGGTTCCTCGATTGGAACTATGAAAGCACAAATACCCCAGCGGTAAATGTAGAAGAAACCGAAAAGGAATATCTTATCGATGTTGCTGCACCTGGTCTCGAAAAGGAGGATTTTAAAGTAAATGTCGATAACAATATTCTTACAATCTCTTCTACAAAGGAAGTAAAAAATGAAGAAAAGCGCGATGGTTATCTGAGACGCGAATTCAACTACAGTTCATTCAGCCGTGCATTTACTTTGCCGGAAAATACAGAGACTTCGAAGATTAAAGCTTCTCATAAAAATGGAGTACTTTCTATTTGTATTCCAAAGTCGGAAGCTAAGGTTAAACAAGTAACTGAGATAAAAATCTCGTAAGCAAAAAAATTAACAATCTAGTGGTTTTATGTGATAACCTGTTGTAGGTTAAATACCATAAAACCACTTTACTACACAAAAGAATAAAATAAACAATTAATATTATTTATATGATACCTTATATTAGAACATACCGCTATTTGCCGAATATTATGGATGAACTTATGAAAGATGATTGCCATGGCGGAAGAACCGAAAAATCCATTCGCTATTCAGCACCCCCGGTAAATGTAAAAGAAACCGAAAACGGTTATGATATTGAGATTGCTGCACCTGGTTTTGAAAAAGACGAATTAAAGGTGGCTGTGGACAAAAGCACACTCACAATTTCATCAACAAGAGAGGAAAAGAGTATTAAAAAAGATTTAAACTATCTGAAAAAGGAATTTGGAAAAAACTCTTTCAACCGTTCATTTGAGTTACCTGAAAATTCTGAAACAGAGAAAATTGAAGCTTCGCACAAAAACGGGATATTATTCATTAAAATACCCAAAAAAGCTATTATACAAATTCCTGTTCAGGAAGTGGAAGTAAAATAAAACTACAAGTACCACAAAGAGGTTATTCTTAACCCTGCCTTTAGCGTTACCTAACTGTAATGTTATTGAGCAGGGTTCGTTTGTATACGAATCCAGGCACTTAGAAGACTTCCAGTCTATTTATCTTTCTGGTTTTTCTATTCAGATTATTCAGTTTTATAAAATACAACCAATATTTATTATAAAATTATACCGGTAGAATTTCCTGTTTCGTCGATAATCTACCCTTGTTGGTCTAGTTGTCTTATCAGGCATACAACAAATTCCACTCTTCACCGTATTATATTATACCAGAACTTCTCCTACCCCTAACAAATAAATTTAAAGGAAATATTAATTCTCAAAAGTTACAATTATGTACGTTTATCAATCAAAAGAGGCTTGTATAATATATGTTGAACAAAGGTGTTATGCCTACCTCACCATAGAAGGGTTTTTTAATTCAGAAAAGCTAAAAGACTTTTCTTTAAAAATTATCGAATTATGCAGGACCGAAAAAGTTTCTAAATTGTTATTTGACAGTACAAAACTGACCATAATTAAGCTCGATGATATTAACTGGTTATTAAAGAATGTAATTCCTGATCTAAAGCAACAGGAGTTGCAAAAGGTCGCTTTTATTATGCCGGAGAATAATTTTGGGTTCGTCTCAATAAACAGACTTCTCTGCACAGTAGATAAGGATAGAGTAAAACTTTTTGAGAGTTTTGAACAAGCAGAAGAGTGGCTGTTTGACATGGTTGATTCAGTGGTTTATTCTAAAGAAATACTTTAGTTTGAATAGAAGAAATCATTCTGTTTTGTATCTTCTGACTTCTTTTTTTACCTTTGCACACTTAAATCAAATCTAAAAAATTGATGAAAGCATATGTATTTCCCGGTCAGGGAGCACAGTTTGTCGGTATGGGTAAAGATTTGTACAACAACTCGCCCATAGCAAAAGAAATGTTCGATAAAGCAAACAGTATTCTTGGTTTCAACATTACCGACCTGATGTTTTCAGGGACCGATGAAGATTTAAAACAAACAAAAGTAACTCAACCAGCTATTTTTCTTCATTCTGTTATTTTAGCGAAAACACTGGGTGATTCTTTTAAACCAGAAATGGTTGCAGGTCATTCATTAGGTGAGTTTTCTGCACTGGTTGCTGCTGGAGCTATTTCATTTGAAGACGGGCTTAAACTTGTTTCTACCCGGGCAATGGCTATGCAAAAGGCTTGCGAAGTGACCCCTTCTACTATGGCTGCAATTCTGGGTCTCGACGACAGTGTGGTTGAAAAGGCTTGTTCTGAGATTAGCGAAGTGGTTGTACCAGCTAATTATAATAGTCCGGGACAAATTGTAATTTCTGGATCCATGAAGGGTATTGATTTGGCAATTGAGAAACTTACTGCATTGGGAGCCAAAAGGGCAATAAAACTTCCTGTTGGTGGTGCTTTTCATTCTCCACTTATGGATCCTGCCAAAGTAGAACTGGCAAAAGCAATTGATAATACAATCTTTAATAAGCCTGCATGCCCTGTTTATCAGAATGTTCTGGCTAAAGCTGTAACCGAACCTGTTCAGATAAAAGAAAATCTTAAAACACAACTTACAGCACCTGTTAAATGGACACAAACAGTCCAGAATATGATAACAGATGGCGCCACATCATTTACAGAAGTTGGTCCGGGCACAGTACTGCAAGGCTTAATAAAGAAAGTCGACAGACAAATCCCCACTCAAAGTGCTTAATCTATCTAATAGATAATTGCATAAATGGGGATTTCGGTCCCCATTTTTT